>DASQWI010000005.1 GCA_035640355.1 Actinomycetota bacterium | reverse complement strand
GACGCCCTGGAAGCCGGCGACGAGGACGATGCGATCCTGGTCGAGCGCCTCGTGGATGCGACGGGCGCGGACGTCGACGATCTTCGCGCGCCCGTGGACGGTGTCCGTGACGATCCCGGCCTGCGAGCCCGTCAGCGAGATGGCCTCGTGGCCGAGATCGTGGATCGCCATCGCCGCGAGCGCGCACGAGACGCGCTCGCCCACCGAGATCAGCATGTCCACCTCGCGCGGTACCGGCGTGGGGGAGACCTCGTGGGCCAGGCGGAGGAGCTCGTCGGTCGTGTCGCCCATCGCGGAGAGGACCGCGACGACGCGGTTTCCCGCCTCGCGGGCGGCGACCATGCGGCGCGCGACGACCTTGATCCGCTCCGTGTCGGCGACCGACGTGCCGCCGAACTTCATGACGACCGTGCCGGACGGGCCGGGCGCCTCGCCGGCGAGCGCGGGCACGCCCTCGTACTGCGTCGTCGCCATCGATCCTAGGCTAGACCTCGCGGCGGCCCGACAGCGCCCGCCCGAGGGTGACCTCGTCCGCGTACTCGAGGTCGCCGCCGACGGGGAGCCCGCTCGCGAGGCGCGTCACGCGCACCCGGCCGCGCAGGCGATCGGCGATGAACGACGCCGTCGCCTCGCCTGTCGTGTTCGGGTTCGTCGCCAGGACGACCTCCGCGACGCCGTCGGACTCCACCCGCCGGAAGAGCTCGTCGATCCGCAGGTCGCCCGGGTCGATCCCGTCGAGCGGCGAGAGCGCGCCGCCGAGGACGTGGTAGAGGCCGCGATACTCGTGCGTCCGCTCGAGGGACATCACGTCGGCCGGCTGCTCGACGACGCAGATCACGGCCCGGTCACGGCGCCCGTCGCGGCAGATCTCGCACGTCTCCTCCTCGGTCCAGTTCCCGCACTCGTTGCAGAAGCGCACGCGTTCCTTCGCCTCCTGCAGCGCGCCGGCGAGCGCGAGCGCTTCGTCCGTGGGCGTGCGGAGGAGGTGGAACGCTAGGCGATGCGCCGTGCGCGTCCCGACGCCCGGGAGGCGCGTCAGCTGCGCGACGAGGTTGTCGATTGCCGGGCTGAGCACCCCGTCATTGTGCCGGTAGTACCTGCGGGACAGGTCGCCGCACGCCCGGTGAGGCGACCGTCGCGGCCGCGCGGGCGATCGGTAACCGAAACCTCAAAAAATCGACGTAAAACGCAACAAAAGCACCGCGATTCGCGATAAGATTCTGCCAAATCATGCGGCAACCGGTTCTCGTTACTGGCGGCGCCGGGTACGTCGGCTCGATGGTCGTCGCGGAGCTCTTGGCGCGCGGCTATCGCGTGCGTGTCCTCGACGCACTCCTCCATGGAAGCATTCCGTCACTGCTCCATTCGTGGGGCAATCCACGCTTCGAATTCCTCCATGCCGACGTGCGCGATTCGACGGCACGAGCGAATGCAGTCGAGGGCGTCGATGCGATCGTGCATCTCGCTGCGATCGTCGGGGACCCCGCCTGCGCCAGGGAACCCGACGTCGCGCGGGAGGTGAATCTCGAGGCGACCCGCGCGTTGCTCGACGACGCGGAACGCGCCGGTGTCGAGCGGTTCATCTTTGCGTCGACGTGCAGCAACTACGGACGGATGTCCAACGGCGGGTACGCCGACGAGACGTTCGACCTCGCGCCCGTTTCGCTCTACGCGGA
The DNA here is from genome assembly GCA_035640355.1 of Actinomycetota bacterium. NCBI lineage: Bacteria > Bacillati > Actinomycetota > Actinomycetota bacterium. The sequence goes on along the minus strand of DASQWI010000005.1, from coordinate 2,471 downwards.
GACGAAGGTTGCAGCCGAGCACGAGGTGCTGTCTCCGGACCGCGAGCTGACACCGACCTGTCTCCGCTTCGCAACGGTCTTCGGAACCTCGCCGCGGATGCGGTTCGACCTGACGGTCAACGAGTTCACCCGCGATCTCGCCGTGCGCGACGAGCTCGTGGTCTTCGGCGAGCAGTTCTGGCGGCCGTACGTTCACGTTCGGGACGCGGCTCGCGCGATCGCCGATGTTCTCGAGGCTCCCTCCGAAGAGCTCGCCGGCGAGGTGTTCAACGTCGGCGACACCAATGAGAACTACCGCAAGATCGACATCGTCAACCTCCTGCAGGAGCGCTTTCCCAAGGGGAATGTCGAGTTCGTGCACCGCGACGAGGATCCGCGCGACTATCGAGTCAGCTTCGAGAAATTCGCCAAGCGTTTTCGTTTTGCCGCAGAGCGCTCCGTCTCCGACGGAATCGACGAAGTCGTGCGACTTCTCGCGAGCGGTCTCGTCTCCGACCCATTCGCGCCCGCCTATCGAAACTGAGTCGCCGATCGGATTTTCCGGCGACGAACCGTCGTGATCTCCGAAACGATGTCGCCACCTGCCGCCGCCCGAATCGAACCCGTTTCGCTCGCTCCGCCCGCCGACCCGGCGCTTCCACGCAATGCGTTCACCGTCGACGTCGAAGACTGGTACCAGTCGTGCATCGATTTCGATGCGCCGATCACCGACCGCGTCATTCGCAATGTCGATCGAATCCTGGAAGTCCTCGACGAGCGGGAGATCAAGGGGACATTCTTCGTCCAGGGAAGGGTCGCCGAGACGTTTCCAGCCCTGATCGCGTCGCTGGTCGCCGACGGACACGAGGTCCAGTCGCACGGGTACAGCCACCGGCCGCTTCACGCGATGAACGCGAGCGAGCTCCGGGACGAGCTCGAGCGCGCGAAGGGCACCGTCGAGGACGCGTCCGGAACGGCGGTAACGGCGTTCCGCGCCCAGGACTTCTCGATCGTCTCGAGCAACCTATGGGCGCTCGAGACGCTCGCCGACGTCGGCTTCGAGGTCGACTCGTCGATCTTCCCCATGCGCGCACGCAACTACGGGATCGCGAACTGGCCGCTCGAGCCGCACCACGTGGTCAGTGCCGGGGGAGCGCGGATCCTCGAGGTCCCCGTCGCGATCTGGGCCCGTGGCTGGCTGCGGTTTCCCGTCGCAGGCGGCGGCTACTTCCGCGTGCTTCCGCGTCGCCTGATCGAAGGCGGCATTCGCGCGATCGGCGGCGAGCGGCCGGCGGTCATCTATTGCCACCCATACGAGTTCAACCGGCGCGAGCTGCGCGACTATCCGACGGTCAGCCGGCGGTTGCGGCTTTCGCAGGGACTCGGCAGGCGCTTCTTCACGAGACGGGTTCGCGAGCTGCTGGCGCAACCGGGGTTCGGTCGGTTCACCGACGTCCTGACGGCGTGGGGGCTGCCATCAACGTCGTCTACCTGACCACCGACGACCCGCTATACCTGCCGTCGTTCTTCGAGCGGGTTCTGTCCGCTCGGTCGGACACGGCTGCCGTCTGCGTCGTCCCGCCGCTCTACAAGAACCAGACTCCGCGGGCCGCGGCGTGGCGGTACTACCGCACGTTCGGTGCGGGCGCGACGGTCGCACTCGCCTCACGGACAGTGCGCGCGAAGCTCGCGCGACGCTCGATCGCAAGCGTGTGCGAGCTCCACGGTGTGCCGTGCGAGCCGGTCGACGACGTCAACGACCCGTCGTTCCTCGACCACCTGCGCGAGCTCGACACCGACCTGATCGTGTCCGTGAGTTGCCCGCAGATCTTCCGGAAGCCGCTGATCGAGCTGCCGCCACGCGGTTGTCTGAACATCCACGGCGCGATCCTCCCGGAGTACCGCGGTGTGATGCCGAGCTTCTGGATGCTCGCGAACGGCGAGCGGCGCGCGGGCGTCTCGATCTTCTTCGTGAACGAGGACATCGACGCCGGTGAGCTCTGCGGCCAGCGAACGTTCGAGATCTCCCCGGACGAGACGCTCGACGCGTTCCTCAGGAAGTCGAAGGCAGTCGCGGCAGAGCTGCTCCTCGAGGTCCTCGACGACGTCGAGCGCGGGATCCCCGAGCGGGAGCCGATGGATCTGACCAGGGGCTCGTACTACTCGTGGCCGGACCGTGCGGCGGTCGGCCGCTTCCGGGCGGCCGGGCGCCGGCTCTGGTAAGCCGTCACCGCGCGAGCGTCCACGTGCTCAAGACGACGGCGCGGCCGTAGTCGCGTCGACTGCGTGGGCCGAACCCCGGACGAACAACCCATCGATACCGGCCGGGGGTGAACCGGAACACGCGGCCGCGCGAGACGCCGCGCTCGGGCACGACGAGGCGAGGTCGGCGAGGCCATGCCTCGAGGATCGTCCGGCCCGCACGAGAGAACCTGATGTTGTAGTAGTCGGCGCCGGCGACGGCGGGCCAGACGAACGTCCAGTGGACGTCC
>DASQWI010000004.1 GCA_035640355.1 Actinomycetota bacterium | reverse complement strand
AGCTCCCCGCGCGCCTTCTTCCACTCGGTCGGGCGCTCCGCGATCCGCTCGCGAATGCTCTGGAGCAACGCCGGCTCCGGCATCCACAAGCCGCCCGCGACGAAGCACTGCTCGGGCTCGAGGTGAAAGTAGTAGCCGGGTGCCGCCGTTCCCCTTCCGAGCGGGAAGTGCGCGCCGATGTGGGTCTTGTACGGGCTCTTGTCCTTCGAGAACCGAATGTCCCGGTGGATCCTGAACATGGAACCGCCGACCGGCCGAGGATCGGCCACGAGGTTGCGGCTCACCGTCCGTAACGGCGGCCCGACGTCGTTGATGAACTGGAGGAACGGCTCCTTGACCGACTCCTCGTATCGGTCCTTGTTCGCATTGAACCAATCGCGGTCGTTGTTGCGCTTCAGCTCGCGAAGGAACGCGAACGTATCCTCGCCGAAGTACCCCACGCCGCCCCTAGTCGTTCTGCGCTCTCGGCCGGACTCCGATGGCGAGCGCGATCTGGGTGATGTCAGAGCGCAGCGCATCGAGCGCTGAGCCGACCCGGTCGATGCGACCGTCCAGCCGCTCCTCGAGCCGGTCGACGCGGTGCTCGAGGCTGTCGAACCGCTGGTCGACGACGTCGAACCTTCCTTTGACGAGCCACGCAAGGATCGCCCCGACGAGCGCCACGACCGTGGCGTTGATCACGGTTCCGACGAGCTCCATGTGATCGCGTCCTCCGGGTAAGAAGCCCAGCGCGAACGTAGCACGAAGCACCGACAGCCGGACCCGAGGGGGGGCCAAGGTCGCTCCCCGGTTAGCGGGTGGCAGGAACGTAAGTGAGACCGAGGATGCCGTTTTCGAGCTGCTTGACGTCGATCAGGGTCGAAATCGGTGGTGTCGATCGCGTCAGACGCGAGGCGGGGCCCGGCGTCAGCACGGACGCCGGGCCTCCGCATCACCCGTCTGTTGCTGAGGCTCAAGGGAGCGGACCGCGCCGCGTTCTCAGCCCAGCGAGACCGCGACCTCCTCGAGCTTGTCGTATGCCTCCTGCATTCCGCCTTCCATGCCCGACTCGATGATGACGTCGCGTACCTCGCGAGTGTGGCACTCCACGAGGACGGTTAGACGCGTGCGACCATCGAGATCCTCGTACGTCGTCGTATTGAGGGTTCCCTCTTGGTCGCTCGCGGGGAGGCCTATCTCGGGAACACCTTCGAAGACCTCGGTCGAGACGGTCCGCTCGTTCGGAACGATCTCCCGGAACGTCCCGTGGAATGCGACCTCGAACCCCTCGTTCGCCATCATCACGTAGCGCCACGTGCCTCCTTCTCGAAGATCCACTTCTGCGCTCGTGACCTTCCCGCGCTGTCCGCTCCACCACCGTGCGATCAGCTCGGGTTCGGTCGTCGCGCGATAGACAAGGTGCCTCGGCGCGTCGAACTCCCGCGTGATCAGGATCTGCGTCTCCGCGGGGAGCGTGACAACTGCCTTCCCACTACTGGTCACCGTTTCCATCTCCCTCCTCCTTCTCCTTGCGCTCCTTCTCCTGGAGCTCCTTCACCACTGCGTCGAGCCGGTCGAAGCGCTCGGACCACGTGCGCTCGTAGCTCTGGACCCAGTCGTGGATCGGCTTGAGCCGATGTCCGTTCAGCGAGTAGATCCGTTGCCTCCCCTCGTCTCGTGCGTCGACGAGTCCGACCTCGCGGAGGACTCGCAGGTGCTTGGACACGACGGGCTGCGCGACACGGAGTCGCTCGACCAGGTCGTTCACCGGCTGCTCGCCCTGGGCGAGCAGGTCCAGGATCTGCCGTCGTCGCGGCTCCGCCACCGCGTTGAACGCGTCCGTCGTGGTCGCTGCTCGTGCCATAGGTGGACCATACATGCCTATACAGGCATATGTCAATGCGGACGCCGGCTTCGAGTTGGTGACAGGCGGATTGGCCGACCTACGACGGTCTTCGGGCGACGAACGTGATGTTCGCCGTCTCAGGCGAGACCGGCGCGTCGGTCCAGTTGTCGAGCATCTGGACGTCACCGAAACCGGCCATCTCGAGCAGGAGTTCGATGTGAGCTGCCGTGTACGCGGCCACCACGATCGTTCGAGTCTCCTCGACGACGAGCTCGTTGTCGCGCCGCGTAGACGCTTGCATCTCCATCGTGATTCGCTGCTCGAGTGGGTCGAAGTCGACGACGCGCGAGCGGAGCCGGTACTCGTCTCCTTTCTCGGTTCCGGTCTACCGCCCTCGTCGAAGTCCTCGGGTAACTTCGCTCGACCGTCCTTGGTCCAGTAGCTCCATCCCCGCGGATCGGAGTACGGCATCTCGTGGTCGAAGATGAAGAAGCCGCCGGGCTCGAGGTAGTGGTCGATTCGCACGAGAGTCTGCCGGTCCTGCTGTCGGGTCCCCCCGATGCCCACCGAGCCGCAGCTGTAGATCGTTCGGTACGTGCGAGGCAGATCGAGCTCGTGCATCGGCTGCGCGTGCAGGTTCGGCGCGAACCCCTCGCGCTCGGCGCGCGCCTGCGCGTAGGCGAGCATGTCGGGCGAGATGTCGACACCATCGACGTCGAACCCCTCTTGCAGCAGCGGGATCAACACACGCCCGGTTCCGCAACCGACGTCGAGCGCAGGCTGCCCCGCTTCGATGTACGGCTTCAGGAACTCCGCCTCCGCGGCGTCGTGTCTCTTCTCGGCCCAGTACCGCGCGACGAGGCCGTAGTGCCAAGTCTGTGGTTGGTCGGACGCCATGACGCAGCGATCGTATTCGGACCATCCGCAGCCCGCTTGCTTCATGCACGCGTAGCATCGGCCGGTGCCGATCATCGACTTCTATGGCGCGCACGATCGGGCGATGTTCGCTCTCGAACGCAAGGCGATGGATCCGGCGATGCGGGTCACCGACGCGCACGATCGCGCGCTCCCCGAACGTGGTCTCGTCCTCGACGTCGGCGCGGGCGACGGGTTCTCGGCTGATCGGTTGACGACGCGTTCGCGGCGAGTGATGCCGATGAAGCAGGCGGTCGGCATGATCCGGAAGGAACAAGACCTTCCGTGGGTGCGCGGCGACGCGGAGCTCCTCCCGTTCCGCGACGGATCGTTCGCCGGCGCGTACGCGACGTGGGCGTTCGAGTTCGAGACGTACGAGGAGGCGGACCGGCTCCTCGGCTTCTACTTCGGCGATCGCGGTCGTAACACCGGGAAGCTCCGGTTCGCCTTCCGAGTCGGGCTGTACTTCAACAGGAGCCGCGGATCAGGCCGCTGAAGCACCTTCTCGCGGCCACGTCCACGCGTACCAGACGATGAAGATCAGGGCGACGATCTCCGCCGCACTGAGGAACAGGTAGTACGCCGACTCGCCCATCGCCGCGGCGACGATCGAGACGATGTACAGGACCCCGAGCACGATGTTCGTCCACCGCGCGGCGTTCGGGCTTAGCACGAGCGTCAAGAACACCATCGCGCTCGCGAGGGCGATGTACACAGAGATCGCGAGCAGGAACCCCTGTGTGATCTCGATGCCCGAGACCTCACCGGAGACGATCTCCTCGATGCTCCCCGGCGCGAAGAACCCGAAGATGTCCCCGTAAGCGAACAGGAACAACATCGTGATCCACAAAGCCGAGATCTTCAGCCTGATGCCGACTCTGAGGTCCTCCAACAGCCGAGTCCTGGTGGTAGCCACGCTGCCCTCCCCGATGAGCGTTCGAGGGGAAGGCTAGTCGTGCTCGGGGGTCCGGCGGCGCTGCTAGCCGAGCCGCGTACGAGAAGATGTCCGTCTCATGGAGAAGCCCAAGAGCGTCGAGGCGTACTTCAAGGGCCTTCCAGCCGAGCACCGAAAGGCGCTCCAGAAGCTCCACGACACGATCGCGACGGCCGCGCCCGCGGCGGAAGAAGGGATCACCTACAGCATGCCGGGGTTCCTGCTCGGCGGGAAGGGTTTCGTTGGGTACATGGCGTTCAAGGACCACTACAGCTTCTTCCCGATGAGCCCCGCGGCGGTCGACGCGCATCGCAAGGAGCTGGGCGATCACGTCACCGGCAAGGGAACGATCAGCTTCGACTATGGCGAACGCCTTCCGGTCACGTTGATCAAGAAGGTCGTGCGAACCCGCCTCGCGGAGGTGGAACGCCGGAAGCGCCGGTACTGACCGCTACTCCACCAACGCGAGCAGCTTCGTCGTGGTGTTCCAGTTTCGAATAGTGACGCTGGGATAGATCGGCGATCCAACGATCTTGTTCAGCCGGCTCGCGGTGGCTCTCGCCGTCAGCCTGGAGAAATAGATGACGCCTGTCCCGGCGTGGGCCGTATCGACGGCCGGGTTTGTCGGGACATGCTTCATCGCCGCCCTCGCCGTGAGTGGTTCCTTGAGGAAGATGACGTCGTACCGATACTTCGCCGGCTGGGAGCCGAACCCCTTCGGTGCGCGATCGACGATCGAGCGCATCTGCCTTCGGCTCCGGACCACCACCGTCGGGATGTAGTCGAACGCCTCGGCCAGCATCTTCTCGATCCGCGTGGTGAGCTGCGGCGAGCTGCTGTCCGGAGAATCGAACAGCACGTTCCCGCTCTGGATGTAGGTCGACACGTTGTCGAATCCGTCCTCCTCGAACGCGGCCTTCAGCGCCGGCATCTTGATCAAGTTCTTCCCGCCGACGTTGATCCCGCGGAGGAGGGCCACACAGCGTGTCATCCCCGCTGTCTACCACGACGGTTGAGATCCGGCCGGACTCATTTCGTGTAGATACTGAGAGTCGAGCGAGAGGAGGCCACGATGGGGAGGCTCACGACGTTCACGCATGTCACGCTCGACGGCGTCATGCAGGCGCCGGGACGCCCCGACGAGGACACGCGAGGCGAGTTCGGCTACGGCGGGTGGGAGGTCCGCTACGCCGACCCGGTGATGGCCGAAGTCGCCGCCACGGGGATGGCTACGGACAGCGCGATGCTGTTCGGCCGGCGCACGTACGAGGACTTCTACGGATTCTGGCCGAACGCGCCGCAGCCGAACCCGTTCACCGAGGTCCTGAACCGCTCGCAGAAGTTCGTCGCATCGAGGACGCTCGAGGAACCGCTTCCGTGGAAGAACTCTACGCTCCTAAAGGGCGACGCTGGCGACGCGGTTCGCGAGCTCAAGGCGGGGCACAAGGATCTCGTCGTGCTCGGCAGCGGCGACCTGATCCGGACGCTGATGCGCCACGATCTGATCGACGAATACCTCGTGCTGATCCACCCGTTGGTGCTCGGAACGGGTCGGCGCCTGTTCGAAAATGGCGCGCCGCCGGCGAACCTGAAGCTGGTCGATACGAACAACACGACGACGGGCGTGATCATCGCGCGCTACGTACCTGAACGGGCCAACGCGTAGAGCGATCTCGCGGGCGGAGAATTGGCGGCGCCTGGCGGCGACTTACTTCGTCGTGACTGCCGACGCGCGTGAACCGCTGATCGCCGCGCCCGCACCGAGCGTGATGTAGATGCCGCCGCTGACCCACGCTAGCCGGCGCCCGAACGACGGGCTCGTGCGGCGGAGCCACTCGCCGGCGGTTCCGGTGAGCATGGCGTAACAGGTGTCGCTGACCATCGAGATCAGCACGAGCAGCACGCCGAGCACGACGAACTGCAACGTGACCGAACCGCGGGCCGGGTCCACGAACTGCGGCAGGAACGCCAGGAAGAACAGCGCCGTCTTGGGGTTGAGCACGCCGACGAGCGCTCCCTGGCGGTAGATCCGCGCCAACGATTGCCGGGGCGCGTCGACGGCGCCGAACACCTCTTCGCGGTCGAGGATCTTCCTGATGCCGAGGTAGATCAGATACGCGGCGCCGAGGTACTTCACGACGGTGAACGCGGTCGCCGACGAAACGAGGATCGCCGAGAGCCCCAGCGCGGCAGCCGGGACGTGAACCATCGTACCGGTGGCGATGCCGAAAACGGAAGCGATGCCGGCCATCCGCCCCTGGTCGACGCTGCGCGTGACGATGTAGATCACCGCCGGTCCGGGGATGACTGCGAACAGCACGCATGCGGCCGCGAAGGTGAGGAGAGTCTGCGTCTCCGGCATTGCACGATGGTAGCCGGCCACTGGCGGCGGAACCCGAGGATCGGAGCCGTCGGGGTCATCGGTACCATCGACCCCCGATGAGCAGCGCAACGACCCGCCCGCCTACAGCAGGTGGTCCCACTACAACGAGCAGTTTCGCGATGCCGTCGCGAGCTTGTCGGAGGAGCAGCCGTTGATCGAGCTATCGGACTAGAGGCGTGCCCGCGGCACCGTTGAAGCTCACCAGAGCGCAGATCCTCGCGTTCCGCAGGCACGTCGGCGCGCTCGACGAGCGGCTGCCGCGCGGGAAGAGCTCGCTGCGGCAGGCGGCCTGGGCCGGCCTGCAGGACAGCATGCCGCGCGCCGCGCTCCTCTCGATCCACGCGCGAGTCGCTGGAACCGGACCGACGACATGGGAGGACCCGTCCCTCGTGCAGCTGTGGGGACCGCGCTTCAGCGCGTTCGTCGTCGCGGCGCGCGACCTTGCGGTCTTCTCTCTGGGGCGGTTCCCCGACGACGCTCGCGGCCGGCAGATCGCGGAGGATCTGGCCGCTCGACTACGCGTGCTCCTCGACGGCGGCGTGCGGATGACCTACGGCGAAGCCGGGCGCGCGCTCGGCGAACCTCCAAACCGCCTGAGGTACGCGGCAACGACTGGGTCGGTGGTGATGCGGTGGGAAGGCGCACGGCAGCCCGTCATATGGACAACGCCGTCGCCCGACATCGACGCACGCGCCGCACGCCTGGAGCTCGCCCGCCGGTACCTGCACGTCTACGGTCCGACGACGCCGGAGGCGTTCGCGGAGTGGGCGGGGATCGGCCCCCGGCAAGGCACGGACGCGTTCGATGCGCTCGACGCGTCACGTACTCCGGTGCGAACCCCGATCGGCGACTCGTGGATCCTCACCCGCGACGAACCGACGTTTCGCACAATATCCGGGCCGCCCGCGCCCGCTCGGCTCCTCCCGAGCGGCGACGCCTTCTACCTGCTCCAAGGAACCGACCGCGAGCTCCTCGTACCGAACGCGACGCGTCGTCGCCGACTCTGGACCCCACGCGTCTGGCCGGGCGCACTCCTCGTCGAGGGCGAGATCGCCGGGACGTGGCGACGCGCGAACGAGAAGGTCGATGTCGAGACCTGGCGTCGCCTCTCGCGCGCGCAGCGGGACGCCGTCGTGGAGGAGGCGGAGTCCTTGCCGCTGCCCGGCGCGGCGGGCCGGATCGTCGTCGGCTGGCAGACCTGACGCGACGTGTAGGCTGCCCGTCGATATGGCCGAGGTCCTCCTCTTCCATCATGCGCAAGGGCTGACGCCCGGCGTCATCGCGTTCGCCGATGATCTGCGCGCCGCTGGACACACGGTTGAGACGCCCGACCTGTACGACGGCAACACCATGACCGAGCTCGCCACGGGAATCGCCTACGCGAAGCAGGTGGGATTCGACACGATCGGCGAGCGTGGAAGCGTCGTCGCCGAGAGCCTGCCGAAGGAGATCGTCTACGCCGGCATCTCGCTCGGCGTGATGGCCGCACAGGAGCTGGCTCAAAATCGGGACGGGGCGCGCGGCGCCATCTTCATCAGCGGGTGTTTCCCGCCGTCGGAGTTCGGAACCGAATGGCCGAGCGGCGTCCCAGCGCAGGTTCACATGATGGAGCAGGATGAGTGGGTCCTCGAAGGCGATCTCGACGCGGCGCGCCAGCTCGCAGACTCGACCGCCGACGCCGACCTCTTCCTGTATCCGGGTGATCGACACCTGTTCATCGACAACAGCACGCCCGATTACGACGACAGCGCGGCGACGTTGCTCAAGGAGCGCGTGCTCGCGTTCCTCGACGGCCTGGGGTGACCGGCTCGGTCATTCGACGCACCGACGAGGCTGCGTCGCGAATGGAGTAATGCCGGGACCAAGCCAAGAGCGCGCTATACGGTGACCACGATCTTCCCGCGAGGGTGGCCTTCCGCGAGGTATCGGACCGCGTCCGGCGCTTCCACCAACGAGTACGTCCGGTCGATCACCGGTCGAACCTTTCCCGCGTCCACCAGCTCGCTGAGCGCCTCGAGATCCGAGGCGCGCTCCTTCGACACGAACCCACGCATCTTCTGGCCGACGAACGGCGACAGCAGCGGAGCGCGGAGGATCCCCTTGAAGAACCCACCCGTGACCGGACCGCCGCCATCCCCGCCGACGATCACGAGCGTCCCACGACGCCCAACCGCGCGGCGCACCTCCCGCAGTGGCCGACGACCTGCCGTGTCGACGATCACGTCCCACCGCCGCTTGCCGTTCGTGAAGTCCTCGCGCGTGTAATCGATGACGTCGTCGGCGCCGATCGAACGGACGAGATCCAGCTTCGATGTGCTCGCCACTCCTGTGACCACCGCGCCGTACGCCTTGGCGATCTGCACCGTGAACGTGCCGACGCCACCGGCGGCGCCGATGACGAGCACCGATTGCCCCGGCTTGACCGACGCGATATCGCGCAACGCCTGCAGCGCCGTCATCCCCGAGACCGGCAGTGCGGCCGCCTCTTCGAACGAGAGGCTCGCGGGTTTCCGGAACAGCTTGTCCGGGCGGGCGAGCGCGTACTCGGCGAACGAGCCCGAAACCGCGGTGCCCATCACCTCGTCGCCCGGCTCGAACCCGCGAACGGACCCGACCGCCTCGACGACACCCGCCACATCCCAACCGCGAACGCGCAGCTTCGGTCGACGGAGACCGAGAGTGAGTCGCGCGAAGTACGGCTTCCCTTCCATGATGTGCCACACGTCCGGGCCACAGCCTGCGGCGTGGACCCGGATGAGGACGTCGTTCTCGCCGACAATGGGAACCGGTATGTCGCGGAACTCGAGAACGTCAGCCGAGCCATACTCGTCCTGAACGATCCCCTTCATCGCCTCTCTCCTTCGTTCGGCTCCAACTAACACCCCACCGCCGGGCTCTCCCGGCCTCGGTGGTGTACGGCGTACACCGGCTGGCATTACCCTAGGTGTACGGCGTACACTCTGTCAAGCCCAGAGGGGCCGGGCGGAATCGCCGAGTCGCTCGGAGGGGGCACCGGATGGCCACGAAGATCAGGGAGCGCTCGCCCACTCGCGAGCCACTGAGCCGGGAGCGGATCCTGGGCACCGCCGTCGCCCTGGCGGATGAGAGCGGCGTGGATTCGCTCAGCATGCGAAGGATCGCCCAGGAGCTTGGCGTCGTCCCCATGGCGCTCTACAAGCACGTGGCGAACAAAGAGGAGTTGCTGGACGGGCTCGTCGACGCCGTGATCGACGAGATCGAGCCGCCGATTGCGGGCGACGACTGGAAGACCACGATGCGCGAGCGCATCCTCTCGGCCCGCCGCGCGCTTCTGCGCCACCCATGGGCATCGCAGGTCATCGAGTCACGCGCCGAGCCGACCCCAACGGTCATCGGCTACATCGACTCGATGATGGGCATCTTCCTGAGAGGCGGCTTCTCGGTGGACCTCATGCATCACGCGATGCACGTGATGGGGAGTCGGATCCTCGGGTTCTCTCAGGAACTGTTCGACGACACGGCGAGCGTGCCCGAGGACGAGGCGCTCGCGATGTGGACGCAGATGGCCGAGGCCTACCCGAACATTGCCACGCTGGTGGGCGCGGTCTCGGGCGGGGAGATCGAGCACGAGGAGGAGTCGATCGTCGGCGGCGGCTGCGACGACCAGTTCGAATTCGAGTTCGCGCTCGACCTGATCCTCGACGGTCTCGAGCGGCTCCGCGAACGAGAGACCACCCTCGCCAGAGACTGATACTGCGGCTCGTATACGGTTCGGGGGCCGTGGCAAAGCTGACCTACACGTCGCTCGCCTCACTCGATGGGTACATCGCCGACGCGAACGGCAACTTCGACTGGGCCGAGCCCGACGACGAGGTCCACGCGTTCGTGAACGACATCGACCGCTCGGTCGGGACGTACCTGCTGGGCCGGAGGACCTACGAGGTGCTCGCCGTGTGGGACACGATCCAAGACGACCACCCGGCCATCGCCGATTTCGCCGACATCTGGCGTTCGACGGACAAGATCGTGTACTCCTCGACGCTCGAATCGGTCACGACGGCAAGGACGCGGCTCGAGCGAACGTTCGACCCCGACGCAGTCGCGGGGATGAAGGCGTCGTCGGACCGGGACCTCTCGATCGGTGGACCAACGCTGGCGGCGCGGGCGATCGCCGCGGGGCTGGTGGACGAGTGGAACCTGTTCTTGTCCCCCGTCGTCGTGGGCGGAGGGACCAGCGCATTCCCCGCAGGATCGTCGGTCGAACTCACGCTCGAAGACGAGAGACGGTTCTCGAACGGCACCGTGTACCTGCGCTATCGGACGGGTCGATGAAGGCGGTCGTGTACCGCTCGTACGGGGATCCCGAGTCCGTGCTTCGCGTCGAGGACATCCCGCGCCCGAGAGTTGGGCAACACGATGTACTCGTCCGCGTACGAGCGTCGACCGTGAACCTGGATGATCTTCAGTACGTGCGCGGCGAGATCTTCATCCGCCCTGGCGCGTGGCGGCAGCCCAAACACATGATCCTCGGGTCGGACATCGCGGGTACGGTGGAGGCCGTCGGTGATCGTGTCCCCCGGATCCGCGCCGGTGACGACGTCATCGCGGACCTCACGGGGTTCGGGTTCGGTGCGTTCGCCGAGTACGTCGCCGTCCCTGCGGGCGCTGTCGCCTGGAAGCCCACCTCGCTGAGCTTCGAGGAGGCGGCGTGCCTCCCCACCGCCGGTGTTCGCGCGTACCAAGGACTGACCGGCAGGGGGCCACTCCGGCCGGGAGATCACGTGCTCGTCAACGGGGCGGGCGGCGGACTCGGAACCTTCGCCGTCCAGATCGCCAAGGCGCTTGGCGCAACCGTGACAGGCGTCGATGCCGCGTCCAAGTTCGACGTGATGCGCGCGGCGGGCGCCGACGACGTGCTCGACTACACGCAGGGTCACTATTCCGAGAGCGGTGGGCGCTTCGACCTGATCCTCGACGTCGCCGCGTACGGCTCGCTCGGCGACTTCCGTTCCGTCGTGCGCAGCAAACGCGTGCTGACGTCGAAGGGCCGGTACGTCCTGTACGTCGTCGGCGGCGGCGTCGCCGACTGGGTGTTCATTTCGGTCCTCCTCCAGGGGTGGCTGAAGGTGCGCGGCGGCAGGCAGCTGAGCATCCGCCGCGGCGTGCCGAACCGGCCCGCGGACGTCGCGCGAGTGACCGAGATGGTCGACTCGGGCGCGGTCCGCCCGATCATCGATCGAAGCTTCCCAATGCACGAGGTTGCCGAGGCGCTGCTCTACGTCGAACGGGGAGCGGCGAAGGGAAAGGTCGTCATCGCGATCGACGCCTAGCGCTCGCCCGACTACCATCACTCGGTCTCGCCCGCGAACGAGCCTCGCGTGTGTGTCTACTTGGCGCCGAGGATCTCCGCCAGGTCGTACGTCACCGGCTCCTTGAGCTGCTCGAACGTGCACGAGCGCGGATCGCGGTCGGGGCGCCACCGCACGAACTGGCCGGTGTGCCGGAGACGCGGGCCCTCCATGTGGTCGTACCTAATCTCGACGACGCGCTCCGGCCGAAGCGGAACGAACGAGAGGTCCTTCCCGGAAGCCCAGCGACTGCCGGCCGAGTGTTGCGGCGTGCGCGTTCCGAGCTCCTCCTGCGCCCAGTTCCAGGGGTGTTCCTCGAACGTGGTGACGAGCGGTTGGAGCTCCTCGAACAGCTTTCGGCGCTGCGCCATCGGCAGCGCGCCGACCACCCCGATGTTCGCCAGGTCGCCGTTGTCATCGTACAGGCCGAGGAGCAACGAGCCGATCGCGTGGTCGTCGGTCTTGTGCGTCCGGTAGCCGGCGACGACGCAGTCGGCCGTGCGCTCGTGCTTGATCTTGAACATCACGCGCTTGTCCGGCTGGTACGTCCCATCGAGCGGCTTGGCGACGATGCCGTCGAGCCCCGCGCCTTCGAACTCGTCGAACCACTGCAGGGCGAGGTCGCGGTCCGTCGTTGCCCGCGTCACGTGGATGGGCGAGCTCGCGCTTGCAAGCGCGTCCTCGAGCAGCCGACGCCGCTCCACGAACGGCTCCTTCGTCAGGTTGCGGTCGTCGAGCGCCAGCAGATCGAACGCCACGAGGTGCGCCGGCGTCTGCTTCGACAAGAGCTTCACGCGACTGGCGGCAGGATGGATCCTTTGCTGGAGCGTCTCGAACTCCAGCCGCTTGCCCGACGAGTCCGGCACGACGATCTCGCCGTCGACTACGATGCGATCGGGCAGGTTCGCCTTGATCGCCTCGACGACCTCCGGAAAGTACCGGGTCATCGGCCGCTCGTTCCTGCTGCCGATCTCGACCTCGTCACCGTCGCGGAACACGATCGACCGGAACCCGTCCCACTTCGGCTCGAACGAGAGGTCGCCCTTCGGGATCTCGGCGACCGACTTCGCGAGCATCGGCTTGACGGGCGGCATCACGGGCAGACGCATGCCCCGCACGATATCGGCACGCCGGCTTTGGGCGACGCCCGCGAGCGCGGCTGGACCGCACGCACGGCCTACCCGACCTCACGCCGCCGTGGCCGGTGGCGCTCGATCCTCGAGGAGCGTGCCGTCCGGTCTTCGGAACTCGGGTCGGCCGTCGACCATGGCTACGCCGAACCCGCGATGGATCACTCGGTGATGCGGTCGACACAGGAGCACGAGATTCGACAGTCCGGTGTCGCCGCCGTCGGCCCAGTAGCGAACGTGGTGCGCGTCGGTCCAGCCGGGTGGACGCTCGCAGCCCGGGAAACGACATCCGCCGTCACGAACAGCTACCGCTCGACGGAGCGCCGCCGGAACGACCTTCGTCTTGCGGCCGAGCTCCAGCGGCTCGGAAGGCGCATCTGTGATCACGCGTGTGATCGACGCGTCGCAGGCGAGACGGCGAGCGGACTCTGGCGTGATCGTCCCTACGTCCTCGAGCGACGCGCGTCCGCCGGCGCGAGCCTGCAGCGCAACGAGCTCATCGCTGCAAGTCTTTCGAACACATGTTCGTAACGCTACAACTAGGGTCTGACACTCGATCGCGCCGCCACGGCTCATGCCGTGATGAGGGTCGACGTCGCATTGACGAAAGGGCTGACGCGGTCCTCACACAGACGGTGACGCTTAGATTCGCTCGACGGCGGTCTTGAGCGCCGCCAGTGCTCTCGCCGTCGTCGCGTCGAGGTCGCGCTGCAGCTTCTTGCGGAGCAGCCGCGCTGGGAGGCCGCTGAACAACTCTTCCATGCTCACCATCGCGCCGTTGCCGCGCGGCTCGAAGTGCCATACGTGGATGGCGCCCATACTCATCGTGCGTCCCGTCCAGCTCAGCCGACTCGGACGATCGACGTCTTGAAGCGTCGAGACGATCCGCGCCGAGCCGGCCTTCCACCGAAAGACCGTGCCTTGGGCCACCGGGCCCTCGAGCCTCACCGTGTCGACATCGGGGTTCCAACTCGGCCACCGCTCGAAATCGGCCAGGAAATCCCACACCCGCTCAGGAGCAGCTGCCACGTCCGTGCTCCCCTCGGAGAAGACTGGCGCGTTCCGATTGGCATCCATGCCGGGACACTACCGGGCTGCGGGTTCCTCGGACGCCCTCTCAGACCGTAATGACGACTTTGCCGCGCCCGTGCCCAGTGCCAAGCTCGCGCATCGCGTCCGGCACGTCGCTCAGCGGATACGTGGCGCCGATCAGGGGCTTCAGCTTGCCGGCCTCGATCAAGTCCGTGAGCACGTTGAGGTCATCGGCGTTTGGTCGCGCGAGGTAGTTCGTCATTCTCTGCCCGACGAACGGCGACATCGCCTTTGCCCGCATCACGCGTCCCATCCCGAGCCACCGGCCGGCGCCTTCGCCGCCGGCGAGGACGAGCGTTCCTTTCGGCGTGAGGGCTCCTCGCAGATAGGACGCCTCGCGATTACCGGCCGTATCGAAGATGACGTCGAACCGTCGCTTCCCGTCGACGATCTCCTCGCGGGTGTAGTCGATGACTTCGTCCGCACCGATCGAGCGGACGAGCTCGACCTTCGTCGTGCTGGACACGCCTGTGACATGCGCGCCGAACGCCTTCGCGATCTGCACGGCGAACGACCCGACGCCGCCCGCCGCCCCGATCACCAACACCGCCTGCCCCGACCGAACCTTCCCGACGTCGCGGAGACCTTGGAGCGCCGTGCATCCGGTCGTGGGCACGGTCGCCGCTTCCTCGAAGCTCACGTTCGTCGGCTTGTGTGCGAGCCGATCGGACCGCGCGGTCGCGAACTCGGCGAACGTTCCGACGCCCACGCCGAACACCTGGTCGCCGACCAGGAACCCGGTGACGTCCTCGCCGAGGGCCTCCACGGTCCCCGCCACGTCCTGACCCCGGACTCGCTGCTTCGGCGATCGCAGCCCGGACGCCAGGCGGATCGCGAACGGCGTGCCGGTCATGACGTGCCAGTCGCCGATGAACGCGCTCGCCGCTCCGACGCGCAGCAGCACCTCTCCCGTGCCTGCCACCGGAGCCTCGACGTCCTCGAACCTCAGGACCTCCGCCGACCCATACTCCTCTTGCACGATCGCCTTCATGCGATCCCCCCTCCCTGGTCGCACTGCGGCTCCGAACCGATCTGCCCTTGCGGCGAGGGTAGTCCGCTGCCTCGTAGCGCGCCGACGAGAGCAGGCCGGCCAAGCGCCGGCGGACTACGACGATCCGGGGGCGTGGTCCTTCGCGACGTTGCCGATGATCTGTGCGAGCTCGCCAGGACGCGACCACATGGGCCAGTGACTGGTCGGCAGGTCCACCCAGATGACGTTGCGGAGCTCGTTCAGGCCGGCAAGCCACGCGTAGCCCTGTTTGACTGCGTCCTTGTACTCCTCCGAGGTGAACCCCGTGCAGATCATCGTGCTCGGGATGTCGAGGCGGGCGTCGTTCGTCAGCTCGACGACCTCGCGAAGAACGCCACCCGGCTCCGGGATGGCTCGCTCGCGGAACGTTGCGAGCTGCTCACCACTCAGCCCATCCAAGTTCTCCTCCGCCGCGATCTCGTCCCAGTTCATCGGCTTCTCTGCGCCGTCGAAGTCGGATTCGATGGGCGAGATGCCCGGAGCGGAGTCGACGTACACCATGGCCGCGATCCGCTCCGGAACCCGGTCGCTCGCCGCGTAACCCGAGAAGCCGGTGGCGCTGTGAACGGCGAGCGCCACGGGAGCCGCTGCCGCCTCGACCGCCTGGCAGATCGCGTCCACGTGATCCGAGAGGGTGATCCCCGTTCTGTCCGCGTCGGCCGACTCGAGACCGGGCAGCGTCAGCGCGGTGACGTCATGGCCGTCGCCGCGTAAGGACGCAGCAACCTCATCCCAAGCCCATGCGCCGAGCCAGAAGCCGGGGACGAGCAGGATCGGTGGGGGGTCCACGCCCCCACCCTATGCGTCAACACGCCCGCGACGCGACGAAGTCCGTCTTCGACGCGCGCGTCGGACAAGTACGATCAAGCATCGTGGAACGTGCCGACATCGAACGGCTGTTCACGTTCACCGACTACGGCTGGAGCCGGTACGAAGAGACTATCCGCCCTCTCGGCGACGGCACGCTGACCAAGCCGGCGCCTGGATCCGGCTGGCCGGCGCTGCGCGACGCACTCGCGCACATCAACTGGGCGTACATCAGGTGGTTGGCGAACCCGTACGGGACGACCGACGAGCCAAGGGAACGCGTCAACTCATGGGCCGAGCTCGCCGCTTACCGCAGCCGCGTACGAGATCACGCGCGCGAGTACTTCGATTCGCTCGACGACGACGAGCTATCGACGCCGCGCAAGATGGACATCGACGGCAAGCCGATCCTCTACAGTCCCGGCGAAATCCTTGCGCACGTGATGCTTCACGAGCGCCAGCACCACGGCGATCTGAACACGCTTCTGTATCAGCTCGGTGTGGACATCCCGATCGTCGAGTATCGGTTCTCTCTACCGGAACGAGACGCATAGGCGCAATGGCCGGTTGATACCGTGGCGCCATGACCGAACGGATCTCGCCTCGACGGTTTCACGAGCACGGATGGCGCGTTCTGCGAGACGACGCCTGCACGTACCTCGCCACCGGCACGTTCGCAAACGGCGTCGCGCTCGTCGCGGCGATCGCCGAGATAGCCGGCGATCGTCATCCGGACATCGACCTCCGACCGGAAGGCGTCACGGTCCGTCTCGGCACGCACGGCCCGCTCCCAACCGAGGAGGATCTTGTTCTCGCCGAACGCATCTCGGCGGTCGCGCGTGAGCTCGGTGCGTCGGTCGACCTCGATGGCCTCCAAGCCGTGCAGGTAGCGATCGACGCCCTCGTGATCCCCGACGTATTGCCGTTCTGGCAGGCCGTGCTCGGCTACCGGAAGGTCGACGTCGCCGACCTGATCGACCCTCGCCTGGGAGGCCCGCCCTTCTGGTTCCAGCAGATGGACGCGCCGCGTCCGCAGCGCAACCGGATCCACATCGATCTCTACGTCTCGCAGGACGAAGCGGAGGCACGAGTTGCGGCGGGACTCGCGGCTGGCG
This sequence comes from Actinomycetota bacterium, assembly GCA_035640355.1. Taxonomy (NCBI): domain Bacteria; kingdom Bacillati; phylum Actinomycetota; species Actinomycetota bacterium. The sequence goes on along the minus strand of DASQWI010000004.1, from coordinate 116,006 downwards.
GCCACCTGGTCAGCGGCGCGCACGCGCCCGAGTGGTGGACCCTCGCAGACGCCGAGGGGAACGAGGTCGACATCGCACCCTGGCCCGACCAGGACTAAGCCGTCCGCCGTCGGGTCGTCGCGCGCGTCTCTGCGCGGCCGAGCAACATTCAGCGTCGCACGTGGCGAGGCTGGAAGACTGTTGAGACAACCGCGACCAGTGCAAGCGGTTCTACAAGGAGGATTGCGAACAACTCGAGCAAGTATCGAGCGAAGGCGCCGAAGAGTCGCCTCAGACCTCGGCCGCGATTCCGACCTCGTTCGTGTCCCGAAGCTCGTCCTGGGCGAACGACCGCATACCCTCGTCGAACGGCACCTCGGCGCGGAAGCCGAGCTCGGACGCGGCACGCTCGGGTGACGCGAACACGTGACGGACGTCGCCCAGCCGGAACCTCCCCGTAACGACCGGCTGCGGGGCGGGCGGGCCGAACGCGGACGCCATGGCCGACGCCATCTCTCCGATCGTGTGCGGTGTCCCGCTCGCGACGTTGATCGGACCACTCGCCCGCGCGTCGCACGTGAGGGCGAGCGCGTTCGCCCGCGCGACGTCGCGCACGTGGACGAAGTCGCGGAGCTGTCGTCCGTCCTCGAAGACAGGCGGCGGCCGGCCGGCGGCGAGGGCGCTTCGGAAGATGCTGGCCACGCCGGCGTACGGTGTGTCCCTCGGCATCCGCGGGCCGAAAACGTTGTGGTAACGAAGCGCGATCAGCTCGACCCCCGCCTCGCGTGCGAACGCCGAGCACAGGTGCTCCTGATGGACCTTCGTCGCCGCGTAGACGCTGCGTGGATCGACCGGCGCTTCCTCGCCGACGGCGAGCGGCACGAGGTCGCGACCGCATACGGGACACCCAGGATCGAACACCTCGGCCTCGAGGCGCACTCGTTCCCTCGGCGGCGGTCGCACGTCGCCGTGCTCCGAGCACCGGTACCGACCCTCGCCGTAGACGACCATGCTGCTCGCGAGCACGAGTCGCCGAACGGAGCGGGTGTTATGCATCGCTGCCAGCAACGCCGCGGTCCCCACGTCGTTGTGCGAGACGTACTCGGTGACGTCGGCAGGATCGACTCCGAGACCGACCATCGCGGCGTGGTGAGAGACGGCGTCGACTCCCCGGAGGGCGCGCTCGACTACAGCGACGTCGCGCACGTCGCCGCGGATCGCCTCGACGCCGGGCCGTCGTCCCTGCCGCGCGGCGACGTCAAGCACGACCGTCTCGATGCCGTGGTCGATCAGCGCGTCGACGACGTGCGAGCCGATGAACCCTGCGCCGCCCGTCACGAGGACGCGCCGAACGCTCACCACGGCCGCGTCACCACGACCTCCAGCGCGACGGCGGCGGCCACGTTGAGCGCCAACCACACGCGTCGGGTGTTCGGCGGCAGCATCGCCGTCGCCGCTAACACCCACGGCACGAAGGGCAGCCAGATCCGCTCGACCTCCGCCTTCGACATGCCCGAGGCGTTCGCGAGGCCCACTGCGACCAAAGCGCCGCCCACGAGCGTCCACACGTCTGCCGCTCTCGTCCATCTCGCGAGCGCGGCGATCGCCGCCGGTCCGACGCCGATGGCGAACGCGGCGAGGTTCGCAACCACGAAGTAGTGGTACGGGCGGGTGCGCGCCACACTCTGCAGGTACTCGACTCGCGTTGCGAGCAGGCCGTCGACCCACCAGAACCCCGCGGCGAGGAACGCGACGAAGATCGGGGCCGCGCCCACCACTGCGATGCCGATGACGTCGACCGAGCGACGCCGGGCCGCGACCGCGAGGGGGATCGCCGCGAGCAGCACGAGGCCATAGGAAAGGAAAGCCAGAACGCCGAACAGGAGCCCTCCGCCAGCGGCGAGCGGCACCCGCCCTCTACGGCGTCCGGTCGCGAGGACCACGAGGGCTACCGACCACGCCCCCACCCCGAGGAACGCGGCGTCCCCCGAGGACGCGAGCGTGACCGCCGCGGGCGCGAATGCTAGGAACGGTGCTACCGCCCTCGCGGCGTCCTCGGTCGAGACCTCGCGAACGGCGATGAGGACCGCCGGCATGGCCGAGGCGCCGAGCAGGATCTCGGTCGCGGCGAACATGGAAGGACCGCCTCCGAGCCGGTCGAGCCACCAGGCGACCAGCGCCATCCCGGGCGGATGCGCTCGGACGTGCGTCGTGAACGTGTCGATTCGGTCGACGAACGTGCCAAGGAACGTGAGCGGATCGTGGATCAAGGGCACCGACGCGAGGTAATCCCTCGAGCTCGACGGCGATCGCACGAGCCCGACCGCGCCCTCGGTGAGGCCGAGCGCCACTGCCCACGCCGCGGCCCCGACGAACGTGGCCACGAGGACCCATCGCCACGGCGCCCGCGCCGCGACCCTCGGCCCGACGACGACGGCGACCGGCACGAGCGCGATCGCTCCGATACCCGCCCACGAGAACCGTGGGTCGAGGCGACCGACGAGCGGCGGCACGTTCATGAAGAGCCGATGGCCGTCGGCCTGCAACGCGCGGCCCCATGCATTGACGACGATGACGAGCAGGGCAGCGCCTGCGACGGCCGAAACGGATCCCCAGCGCACGCGACCGCTCCCCCGACCCGAAACACGGTCGACGCCGACGTTCGAACCCCTGCCGCGATGCGTCGTGGCGAGGCTCACGATCCCCCTCGCGTCAGCCGGCGCAGGGCGATCGCGATTGCGGCCGCGCCCCAGACCACGCAGAGCGAAACGAGCAACCCCACGGAGTAATCGCGCGGCAGCAGTGAGGCGTTGTCGCCGGCATCGCCGAGCAACGGCGGAAGCGCCACCAGCGCGAGCGAGCCCGAGACAACTGCAGCGATGAACACAACCGTTCGGATCCCCGCCGACAGGTTCGATCCGAGCCGTCCGGCGAGTGAGACCGCCGGATCGAACAGGACGTCGTGGACCACCGCGATTCCGATGAAGAGAACCGTGAAGTTCAGCGGCTTGGTGGCGCCGGCGCGTCGAAGGAGGGTCCAGACGCCGAAGGCCACGATCGCCCATCCGACCGCTCCTGAGCTCCAGAACAGCCAACCGCGCCGTTCGTCCGGACGCGCCTGCTCGCTCACGTCACCACCACCTTGGCCACCCACTTCGTCTGCATGACGCCGGGGCGGTTCGGCGCGACGAGCCGCACCGGAAAGCCGTGATCGATGTGGAGGACCTCGCCGTTCAGCTCGAGCGCGAGAAGGGTGTCCGGATCCGCGGCGTGCGACCGGTCGAGCTGCGACGTCGCGTACGCGCTCCCCGGCCGTTGCAGCGACACGATCTCCGCGGTGGCGTCGGGCTGTGCGCCCGCGAGCTCGAGCAGGTCGGGAACGGCCACGCCGCGCCACGTCCCCGATGCGCTCCATCCGTCGACACAGGTGATCGGGAGCTCGGCGTCGTGCTGCGGGAGCGACCGCAGGTCCTCGATCGACATCGAAAGCGGCGTCGCCACCGCGCCCTCGACGACGAGGCGGTACGCGGGGCTCGTCGCGGCGTCGATCACCCCCGCCGAGCTCGCCGTGCGGTTCACCGGGAGGCCTTGCGGACCGACCGCCGGATCGCGCGGTGCGAGCACCGAGATCGAGCGCAACGGACGAAGCGTCTGTCCGATCGTCGCGATGGTAACGGCAACGCCCGCGGCGACGGTCCCCCATAGGAACCCTCGCCTCGAGATCGACCAACCGGACCCGTCAACGTCGTGCCGCGTCGTCGGCGCCGTGGGGGCGCTGCCGCGTGCGAGCGAGCGGGCGGCGACGTGCAGCTTCGCGCCGACGTGGATCACGAGCGCCCCGATCGTGATCCACGCCGCGCTGTAGTGGGCAGCGGGGAACGAGAACCCCCACGGCTTGAAACGATTGATTGTCCCGATCCCGGTGAACAGAAGGAACAGCGAACCTGCGACCAACGGCAACACACCCGCCCGCTCGATCGCATGGCCGAGATCGCGAAAGGGCGGCCACGTCCAGAACCGCGGCGACACAACCCACAGCTTCGCCAGGAGCAGCGGGATCGCAGCGATCCCCGCGACCACGTGCACGCCCTGAGTGACCCGGTACAACCACACCGGTCTCGACGGCCATGAGAACCACGAGACGGGGTTTTGGATCAGGTGTGAGATCAGCCCGGTGACGAAGCACGCCGCGAACGCGACGCCGAGCGCGATGCCGAGGATCGACGCAAGCCGTTCGTCGTGCAGCCGGCTCCGAAACGCGCCCTCGCTGAACGGGCCGATCCGAGGTCGGGCCGGCCACCTCATCGATCGAGCCTCGCGAACCATCGCCCCTCGGCGCACCACGGCCGACCGGTCCGCAGCCTCGCTGTGGCGGCGAGCGGCGCGATGTCATCCGCGGCCACCCTCGCCCACGGGAACCACGAGCCACCGGCGCCATCGATACGCGCGACGAACACCTCCGTACCGGTTCGGGGCGCTCCGAGCTCGACGAGCGCTCGCCCGCCGGGGTGGAGGAGCTCACGGATGCGGACGAGCAGCCGTGCCGGGTCGCCGCCGATGCCGATGTTTCCGTCGAGCAGCAACGCCGTTCCCCACGTCCCGCGTCCCGGAACGTCACCGAACACGTCGCCGTGCACCACTCGGGCCCCGCGGCGGCGGGCGGCGCGCACCGCGCCCAGCGAGATGTCGAGACCGAGGGCTTCCACGCCTCGTGCCGCGAGCGCGAGCGTGTGCCGACCCGGCCCGCACCCGACGTCGAGGACTGGGGAGAGCGCGTGCGCAATCACCTCGTGATCTGCGACGCTCGGTTCACCGAACCAGCGGGCGACGTGCAAGGCGATCACATCGCCGATGTGCGAACGAAAGACCAATGTGCGCTGTGCGGTCGTCGATCCGGCGATCGCGTAGCTCTGCCACGCGTCGGCCACCTCTCGGCGATCGACCACCACGCTCATGCGGACACCGCCGCAACCGCCTCATCACGGCGTGCGCGCCCCCGACGAGCGAGCCGCGGCGAGATCGCGCGAAACGTGACGGCGAATTGCGTACTCGGCGCTTCGAGCGCCACCGCCGACGCGTCGTCGATCGTGTCGACGTCACGAAGGCGTGGGAGATCGGCGACGTGCAAGCCGAGCGTCTCGAGGCGCTCGCGCGTCCGGATCGCGGTCGTGGGCGCGCTCATGGGGACGCCGAGGAATGCGGATGCGTTCGGCCGGCGGAGCCCGATGGCCCAGTAGCCGCCGTCGACCGCATCGCCGAGCACCGCGTCGGAGTCGACCAGCCGCGCAGTCGCCGCCTCCAGGAGTGCGGGCGTGAGTTGCGGCGTGTCCATCCCGACGAGCAACGCCGCTCCGCCGAGGTCTTCGAAAACAGAAGCGAGTCGCTCGTCGAGGCCGTGTCCCCTCTGAAGCACGACGTCCCAGTGCGGTGACAGCCAGGCCGGCGGCGGTCCATCCAACGCGAGAACGCGACGACCTTCGATCCACATCGAATCGACCGCACGCAGCGTGTCGAACAGCGCCGCCTCTGCGAGTTCAGCGGCCTCGACGAAAGTGCACGGCGGATGCAGCCGCGTCTTCGAACGCCCCGGTCGCGGCGTCTTCGCGAGCACGACGACGTCGACCCTCATCGGGAAAGAACCTCCGCCATGTCCCGCACTGTTCGCGCCGTCCCGAGCGCCGTGCCCGTGACCTTCGAGCGTCCGCGCCGGGGGTAGTACGGGACAGGCACGTCGTTGACACGCCACCCGGCGTCCGCCGCGCGTACCACCATCTCGAGCGGCCAGCCGAACCGCCGGTCGCGGATCGCCAGATCCATCAACGCCGCGCGTCGAGCAGCACGCATCGGCCCGAGGTCGCGCAGCGCGAGTCCGGTCCGCCGACAGACGAGACGAGCGAGGACGCGATTGGCAACGCGTGCGTGCGCCGGCCACGAGCCCCGTGTGAACGTCACGCGCATCCCGAGGACGAGATCCGTACCACCCGCTGCGACGGGACCCACGACCGTCGGCAGGTCCGCGGGGTCGAGTGACCCGTCGCAATCCATGAACGCGACGATGTCGGCCTCGGCTGCCGCCAGGCCAGCGGCGCAAGCCGCGCCGAACCCGCGACGCGGCTCGGCGACGACGGTGGCGTGAAGCTCGCGCGCAACGGACGCGGAGTCGTCCGTCGAGCCGTTGTCGACGACGATCGGTCGGTACCCAGCAGGCATCCGCCCGAGGACCCACGGGATCGACGAGACCTCGTTCAAGACGGGCAAGATCACGTCCGGCATCCCACCGAGCCTTGCCCACTCGTGGTTGCGGAACCCTTACGGCGCGGTTCCGGAACGGTGAATCCTTGCCTGGCCGCCCATGATGTAAGGATTCGGAAACCATCGCGGGGCGATGATTAGGGCGATGGACGCGACGAGGGTCCTCGTCGTCGACGACGAGCCGATGGTCCGCGAGGTGCTCGCGAGGTACCTCGAGCGAGAGGGCTACGCCGTCGACGTCGCCGAGGACGGTGAGCAGGCGCTCGCGACCTACGCGGCGACGACGCCCGATCTCGTCCTGCTCGATCTGATGCTTCCTCGCGTCGACGGCCTCGAGGTCTTCCGGCGGATCCGCGACGGCAGCCACAACAACACTCGTCCGGCCGTGATCATGCTGACGGCAAAGGGGGACGAGACGGATCGGATCGTCGGACTCGAGCTGGGCGCCGACGACTACGTGACGAAGCCCTTCTCGCCCCGCGAGGTCGTTGCGCGGATCCGGGCGGTGCTCCGTCGAGGCGCGGGCGAATCAGATAGCGACAAGCGCGTTCTCGCCTTCGACGACCTCGAGATCGACGCGCACCGCCGCGAGGTCCGCCGCGCGGGTCGGCCGGTGCCTCTCACCCGAAAGGAGTTCGACCTCCTGCATCTCCTCGCCTCGAGCCCGGGCCGAGCGTTCACCAGGGCGGAGCTGCTCGAGGAGGTCTGGGACTTCGCCTGGAGCGGCGACACCGGCACAGTTACGGTTCACATTCGCCGCCTCCGCGAGAAGATCGAGCACGACCCGTCCCGACCGCGACACCTGGTCACGGTGTGGGGCGTCGGATATCGGTTCGAGCCATGAAGGGGTTGGGCGCGCTCCTGCTGCTCGCGGTCGTGGCCACCGCCGGCGCGCTCGGCACGTTCGCCGTCGCTGCAGTCATGGGGATGGGCGGCGATGAGATCGCTCAGCTCGTGGCGTTCATCCTGCCCGCGCTCACGGTGACCGTGATCGCCATGTGGATCGTCGGACGCCTGCTGTCGTCGGCGACGCTCGGGCAACGCTTCGTGTCGGTCGCCACGATCGGCGTCGTGCTGGCGCTGGCCAACGTGTGGGTCCTCTCGCAACAGATGTTCGTCAGCTCTCACGACGCGACCCTCGTCGGCGTGATCCTCGTGTACTCGGTCGGTGTGGGGATCTCGGCGGCCGTCGTGATCGCACGGTCGACATCGCGGGCGATCCGCCGGCTCACCACGACTGCCGAGGCCTACGGGAACGGAGACCTTGACAGGCGAACTGGCTCGCTCGGCGCCGGGCCGGAGCTCGAGCTGCTGTCGCGGACGTTCGACGAGATGGCCGAGCGGCTCGAGGTAGCGCTCGAGCGCGAACGCGCGGCGGAGACGACGCGTCGTGATCTCGTCACCGCCGTGTCGCACGACCTGCGGACACCCCTCGCGAGCCTGCGCGCGATGGTCGAGGCGATCGACGACGGCGTGGTCGAAGATCGGACGACGCTCCGACGGTACGCCGGCGAGATGCGCCGGTCGATCGAGCAAGTCGTCGCGATGGTGGACGACCTGTTCGAGCTCGCGCAGCTCGACGCCGGCGCGATCGAGCTCGAGACGATGCGGTCGCATCTCGGAGAGGTCGTCGACTCTGCCGTGGCCATCGTGGAGCGCGAGGCGGAGGACAAGCGCGTCACGCTCCTCACGAGCCTGAACGGCATCGAGGCCGCGCCCTGCTCACCACGTCTCGCGCGTGTGCTTCAGAACCTGATGGTGAACGCCGTTCGCCACACTCCCGCCGACGGCACGGTCCGAGTCGAGGCGAGGCGTTCGAGCGATGGACTCGAGGTGAGCGTCATCGATACCGGAGAGGGGATGTCCGCGGAGGACGCCGCGCGCGTGTTCGAGCCGTTCTTCCGCGCGGATCCGGCCCGCACCGGCCCAGGCGCCGGTCTCGGACTCGCCCTCGCCAAGCGCATCGTCGAGGCGCTCGGGGGAGACCTCCGCGTGGAGAGCTCACCCGCCGGGTCACGCTTTGCCCTCGTCGTTCCGCTCGCCTAGAGCGCGCGAGGACGGGCCGGCGCGTCGAGGGGTACGGTTCACCCATGCCGGGCCGCGAGGAGCGGGTCGCACTGAACGAGGCGACCGCGCGCGAGATCAACGAGGCCATCGAGGAAGCTCATGAGGGATCGCCAGGCCGGCAGATCCGGATGATCTGTGAGTGCGGACGCGACGAGTGCGAAAGCGTCATCGCCATCACGGTGGCTGAGTACGAGCAGATCCGAAGCGACCCAGTCCGCTTCGCTGTCACGCGGGACCACGTGATCCCCGACGTCGAGGAGGTCGTCGACCGGACCGACCGGTTCGTCGTCGTCACGAAGCGTGAAGGCACGCCGACGGAAGTCGCCATCGAGACGGATCCCAGGAGTTGAGCCGGACCTAGGTTGACTCGAGTCCGAGCTCGAACCAGAACGCGCCGTTGCCGTGACCCCACCGCTCCGCGAGCACGTCGACCAGGAACAGGCCCCATCCGGAGCTGGCCTGCGGGCCGGGACGAATGCCTCCGGCGATCGGGTGAGGAGCGCCCCGCCCGCCGTCAACGACTTCGACATGGAGCGCGTCGCCCACGACCCTGGCCCAGATGCGGATCCGCCCGTTCGGGACACCGGAGTGGCGGATGCTGTTCGCCACCAACTCGCTCACGAGGAGACGGGCGTCGCGCAGCTTCCGCCTGGGGATCGCAAGGCTCCCCAGCGCGCTGCGGATCGCGGCGAGCTCACCGGCGTCGGGCCTTACCTCCAACGTCAGCTCGACCGCGCCAGCCTGCGCGAGGCCCCCGCTCATACGGTCGAAACGTTCCCGATCTGGTCCCGTCCATACCTCCTGGACACGCTCCGTAGTCGCCAGGGGCCGCGCCGAGACATGGACGACCGCAGATCCCGGTGATTTGGGCCTGCCCAGAGCGGCGGCGCGGAGACTATTCCTGCAGCGCGCTTCGAACGAACGCGACGACCTCGCGCTCGCGGCGACGGAGTGACGCTCGGCTCTTGTCCTTTCCCACCACGGCGTTGAGCACACTTGCTTCGGTAAGCGAACCCACCACCGCTGTGTAGAGCATGAACAGCAGCAAAGCTGGATCCTGCTCGCGGATCTCTCCTGCATCCATCCCCGCCTGGAGAAACTGAACCGCTCGCTTCCGCAACGGATCGATCACGCCCGCGAACTTCTCGAAGCCCTCTGCGCCGAGTCGACCCGCCTCCCTGATGAACATCGGGAACTCGGGCCAGTCCTCTGCCAAGCGAAAAACCGCATGGATCACGGCCTCCGCTCGGTCCCAATACGTCTCCTTGCCTTCGAGCGCGGTCGTGATCTCCTCGGCGACGCGCTCGCCCGCCGCCTGGAGGCACGCCTCGAGTAGTGCGTCCTTGGTCGGGAAGTAATAGAGGAGCGTCTGTTTCCGGATCCCCACCGCACTCGCGATCTGGTCGAGGCTCGCGCCCGAGTAGCCCTCGCGGCCGAACGCGCGGATGGCCTCCTCGATCAGCGCGTGGCGTCGCTTCTCGCCGCCGGTCCGGGTCACACCGTCACTTCCACGCCGGGGGTTTGCCCCGGCGGCGGATTGGTCTCGTTCCCTCCCACGTTCGCATCCACGAAGGACCCGACGGGCCAGCCAGCCGCGGCGTCTCACCTGCCGCCGCGCGGCGCTGGGCCTCCCACCACGTCGTGCGGTCCTCGTCGAACAGCTCGGCCACTGCTTGCTGCATCCGCAGCGACAGCTGCTGATGCGTCTCGCCCTCGCGCGGGAACAGCGGCTTGCCATACCGAACTCTGATCGGCGGCCGTCCCGGCTTCGGCCACGAGCGGCCCTTCGGCATCGCCTGGTACGCGCCGACGATGGCGATCGGCACGACCGGCATGTTCATCTCGATCGCCAGACGGCTCGTCCCGTGGCGGAAGCGCTGGAGCCAGCCGTCCTGCGAGCGCGTGCCCTCTGGGAACACGATGATGCTCCAGCCCTCGCGGATCAGCTCCTTGGCCTTGTCGGTCGCCCGCTCGCCCTCTCCGCGGGCGACGGGGAACCCCGCATACACGAGCGCGGTGAACGCCGATCGCCACCACACGTCGAAGAAGTAGTCCTTGGCCGCTGCGGTGGCCGTTCGGTCGCGCCACTCGCGCGGCAGCGTGATCATGATGATCGAGGCGTCGAGATGGCTCGAGTGGTTCGAGATGAACATCGCCGGGCCCTTCAGCCCCTCGAGATTCTCGACGCCGAACACCTCGGGCGACGTCTCGTTCCAGATGATCGTGCGGATACCGGCGTCGAGCACGACGTTCCGCACGGCGACGCCGGCATCGCTCCGTGCCCAGTCGGTGGGGAACTCCCACGTCCTCGGCGGCGGCGTAGACGGCTCGGCCGCGCGCGGGATCATCGTGCGGCGGCCCCAACGCCATCCCTTCGCTACATCAAGGATCTCGGCGCGGAGCGAACGCTTCTGCTTCGTCCGTGTGGCCATCAGCGCACGTCCGCGATCGCCAGCGGAGGCACGTGGAGGTACGAGATCGACGGCGAGCGCCCCACGGTCTCGCCGGCCATCTCCAGCGCGTCACGGAACGACGTGGCGGCTCGATAACCGAGGCGCGCGCATGTCTTGGGGTCGCCGCCGACGACGATCACGTCGCCGAGGTAGTCGAGCGCGTGCGCGCCCCAGTACCACATGTAGAACGGGTGAACGCCGTGGTACGCGTGGCTCTTCCGGTACAGGTGGATGTACCAGGGATCGGTCGCGTACTTCTCCTCGTACTTCGACTCGATCGTGGAAGGGTCGTTCGTCTCGGCCAGGACCTCCTCGAAGAAGTCGACGTAGGAAGGGTGGTGGACCTGGTGGAAGTCGTTCGGCACGGGGTGGAACATGATCATCGCGCCGCCGGGCCGGACGACCGGCTTGTTCCGGTACAGGTTGAACAGGTACCCGAGCCCCAAGCAGTGGACGAGGATCGGGTTCATGATCGAGTTCACGTTGTACGGGCTGATGTAGGGGAGCCCGACGACCATGACGTCGCTCTGTCCGTTGACCTCCGTCAGTTGCTGCTCGTGCAGCTTCGCCAGCGTGCGCTCGTGGACGGCTTCGGTCTCGCCCGCGTTGATCCCGGTCACGCCGTAGGGCGACTCGATGCGCATCCAGATCTGGTGCTTTGCTGCTGAGGGCGCCATGTCGTTCGCCTTCTTGGCCGCCAGGTAGGTGCCCTGTTCGATCAGCGACCACTCCCACTCGCGCTTGTTCATGAAGCCGAACGGGTCGGGAAAGGTCTCGTTGTTCAGCGTGGTCTCGATGGTGAAGACGTTGAGCCCGCTGGCCTTCAGCAGGTCACCCATCCGCTTGCACGAGTCGTGGATGGCGCTCCGCCCTGGGCGCGGGTCCATGTAGGACTTGGAGTGGAGCATCGTCTCGACGTTGTGGTGCGGCTTGACGCTGCGATAGGAGGCGAGGCCGACCGGCACGGACTTGTGACCGCCGTCCATCGCCACGAGGTTGATGTTCACGTAGATCAGCAGGTCTGACTCCATGGCCCGCTTGTTGATCTCGACGTCCTCGCCCTTGTCGGTCTTACCGACGTACACGAGGTTGTCGCGATCCTCGGCGTCGTGGTTCCGCAGGTCCTTCGGGAAGAACGAGCGGAACACGCGCTCACCGACGGCGTGCTCGATCTCGTCCGCTGTCATCCGGCGGTGAAGCGAGTTGGCCATGGTGAGCTTGATGTCCTCGACCCCCTTCTGCGCCGCGAGCTCGATCACCTCCTCGAGGACGAGCTGGCGGATGTCGGGGGATTTCATCGGCGGGAGCGGGATGGAGATGTCGTCGATGGCGATCGTCAGCTTCATCCCCGGCTTCAGCAGCTCCCGGAGCGGTTCGCTGTCGTGGGGATGCTCGAGCGCGTTTCGGATCGCCTGACGCACGTTCTTGATTGCCGGGAGCGCGTCGGGCGGATAGATCACCCGCGAGCCGAGCGGGAACTTCTGGAGCCGGAACCCCTCGCCCTGATGCACGAGGAGCGGCGGGGTGCGCTCGTCGACCTCGAGTACGAATCCCGGTCTGCTCATATCGTGTTCAATCGCTCCTCGGGTCGAAGGCCACTCGTAGCGTTCCCAACTTGCCCGCACCGAGCGCGTGGTCGATCGCCTCGCGCCACCGCCGAAGCGGGTACGTCGCGCCGACGACCTGCTCGAGCGGGTTCTCCCGGGCGAGCTCGATGGCGACGTCGAACGCGTGGCGCTGCTTGCCGTCGATGTTCTCGATCCCGCCGGTGTACGTGCCGACGAGCTCGAGCTCTCGGAACCACAACGGGGTGAGGTCGGCGCCGGCGACGGGGATGCCGGCGACGACGACGCGACCGCCGGCCTTCACGTTTCGAAGGGCCATGTCGAGGCTCGATCTGCTTCCGACGGCGTCGATGGCCACGTCGGCGCCGCCGAGCAGGAACGGCGCGCCTCGCTCGGGCCGGAGCTTCATCGCGCTCGTCTCGCGACGGATGGCGTTGGTCGCCTCGTCGGGTTCGACGACGTCCGACGCGCCGAACGCTCGCGCCCACTCGCGCTGACGCGAATGCTTGGCGACGACGGTGATCGTTCCGGCGCTGGTGAGCTCCTTTAGCGCCAGGAGCGTGAGGACGCCGATGGCGCCGGCGCCGATCAGCAACACGCTCGCGTTCGGCTCAACGTTCGCCCGGAGCGCCGTGTGAACGGCGCACGAGAGCGGCTCGACGAGAACGGCCTTCCGGTTGGACAGCTCGTCGGGCAGCGGGTGGAGCTGCGAGCGGTGCGCGACGAACATCTTCGACCAGCCCCCGCCGGTGTCGGCGCAGTAGCCGGTCTGCAGTCCGGCGCTCACGTGACCGGTCGTAACGCGGTCGCAACGGCCCGTCAGTCCCTGCTTGCAGTTCTGGCACGGATCGAGGCCGCGCGCGAGGCACGATAGAACCGGCTGCAACGCGATGCGAGTCCGTGCCGGCAGCTCGTCGACGTCGTCGATCAGCTCGCCCACGACCTCGTGCCCGGGGACGAACGGCAGTGAAACGAGCGGAGAGAAATAGAACGACGACTTGCCGCCGATCGTCGCGAGGTCGGAGCCGCAGATGCCCGACATCAGCGGACGCACCCGACCCCAGCCGGGCCCCAGCGGAACCGGGTCCTTCTTGTGGACGAGACGCATCGCCGCGAGCGGCCCGGACAGGAGACCCGGTGCCTTGTCGCCGACGGCGCGCGCCGCCAGATACCGCGGGGCCGAACGGAACAGCTCGAGCGCCTGAGTCGTCATCAGCGCATCGCCGGCCTGGGGAATCGAACGCGCGGCATGCCACCGGCCATACCCCACTCTTCGATCGGCCACCGTCTGCGCTTCGCCACGCGAAGAAGCGCGGCGTCCGGGCTGACGGCGACGGGGTTGCCCACCGCCCGCAGCAACGCGAGATCGGAGTGTGAGTCGGCGTACGCGTACGAGGACTTCAGATCGGCGCCCTCGAGCATCGCGTACCTGCGGAGCCACGCGCCTCGCGCCTCGCCGACGAGCGGCGGTTCGGCCAAGAAGCCCGTGTACACGCCGTCCTTCACGGCAAGCTTGGCCGCGACGACCTCGTCGAACAACGGCGCGATAGGCCTCACGAACGGCTCCGCCGCCGCGGTGATGAGGATCGTCCTGTGTCCCGCCTCGCGGTGCTCTCGGATGCGTCGAACGGCCGCGGCCGAGAGCTTCTGGAGCATGAACTCGGAGACGACTTCGTCCACCAGATCGTCGATGCCCTCGACGGTCGCCCCTTCGTAGCGGCGGAAGAACGTTCGGAGAAACTCGCCACGGTCGCGGCGGTCGGCCATCAGGTACGACGGGATGCGCGAGAACACGTCGACCAGCTCGTCCGTCCACTGATCCCACGGCAGGTCGGCCATTCGCGACCACACGTAGGACTCGACGACGTTCGACGGCAAGAGCGTCCCCTCCATGTCGAACAGCGCCAGCACGAGCTGTTCGCGTTCGCGGATCCGGACCTGCGGCTTGGCGCGCGCGCTCGACAGCGCCCTCAGTCCCCCCGTCACTGCCGGGCAGTGCACGTCCTGCAGGTAGTACCGCCAGTCGACCGTCTCCGCGTCGAACGGGAACCTCTTCTGGTCGGTCTTGGTGAGTGACTGGAACAGCTCGACCGTTCGGTCGTCGGTGTAGATGACCTCTGCCTCGGTGTAGGCGCCATACAGGTCCGAGTAGCGTCGAACGAACTCGACGCGCCCTTTGTCGCGATCGACGCGTGAGACGAGATCGCGCATCTTCTTCGACTTCGGGAGGTGGGTGACGACCTTGTCGGCAATGTCCACGGCTCGTTCGGCCGTCTTCAGGAGCCGCTCGACGCGAAGGTGGCCGGGAAATGACCACTCCGGCACCTTGATATCGCCGCGCCCAGACTGCGGCAAGGGGTCGCGCTCGAAGTACTCCTTCACCAGCTCGTACAGGCCGCGGTACTGGAGCGGGTTCCGTGCGCCTGAGGAGACGTGGTAGTAGGCGGGCGTCGCCGGTTCGGGCGGGGTGGCCGCGGCGGCGAGGATCGCGTTCACGACGAAGTCGGCGGGGATGATGTCGACGATGCCCTCGGGGATGCCGGGGAACTCGGGGATCGTCCCGCGCCCGTAGGCGAGGATGATCGGCTCGGCCATCTTGAAGCCCTCGATCCAACCGGGGAACGGGTGGCTGTACGCCGACTCGATGATCGAGGGCCGAACGATGCTCAGCGGTGCTTTGTGCTCCGCGGCGAGCTCCTCCACGGCGCGCTCGCCCATCGCCTTCGTGAACGTGTAGTTGTCGGGCCAGCCGAGCGTCTGCGCTCGCGCACGCCCGTACTGCACGAGCCGTTTCGTGACCCAGCTCTTACGGCGCTCCTCGGCGTCGTCGGCGACCGATTGCGGACCTGCGCGGCCGTGTTCAGCGCGCGCCTTCCGGAGGAACGAATCGAGGATCTCGGGCTTTCGGCTCGCCGCCTCGACGTCGTCGCGCGCGCGGAGCGCGAGCTCCGCCTCGGCGCGCCAATCGACGCGGTGGTCGAGCGTCGCTTCGGGAATCACGCCTTTGCGAACGCCGGCGACGTACGCCGTCGAGACGTGCACGAGATGCGGCGCTGCGTTCGCGGCGAGCGCGGCCTCATACAACCGAACGGCGCCGAGCAGGTTCGTCTGGAACCCCTCGTCGATCGGTGGGTCGAAGCTGACCGTCGCCGCGCAATGGATCACGACGTCGATGTCGCCGGGGAGCGCCGGGAGCTCGCGAGAGAAATCGCCGTCGACGACGTCGACGCGCTCGTCGAGCAACGCCTTGATCCCGTCGCCGCCGACCTCGTCGCGAAGCGCGTTGAAGGTGGGCCGTCCGAGCATGGATTCCACCCGCTGGCGGCCGCTCGAACCGAGCTGCGACCGCACGAGGAGCGTGATCCGGGTCTCGGCGAAGTCCTTCAGGAGGCGCTCGAAGACGGCCTGGCCGAGGAAGCCGGTCACCCCTGTGACCAGCACGTTCTTGCGAGCGAGGCGCTCGGCGATGGGCCTCGCCCGGGTGGTTCTGGAAACGGCCTTCTCTACCACGCGGCAGATTATGCCTCTCTACCACTCGGTAGACAACCCTTTGTTGATCAGTCCTTCCGCGTGAACGAGATATCCATCCAGCGCTCCCAGTTCGCGCCATCCTCGGAACGCTCCCACAAGGCGTTCATCGATTGCCCATCGTGAGCGATTTTGAGCGTGGATCGGACTCGAGCCGTCGGGGAGTCTGTCGGCTGCGCGGCCGGTGCAACCTCCGGTCCTCCGGTGAAATGAAAGACGCCGTCGTCATCGATCGTGACACGCATGACTTCGGTGTTGCCCTCATTGTCGAAGCTCCGTGCGAGGAACCCGCCGCTCACCGTGTCCGGCTCGCCGATGATCTCGACAGCTTGGACGTTACGGTCCCCAACGAAGACATCGACGTAATGGACGACGAAGTACCCGCCCGGCAGGACCTCGTAGTTGTCGATGCCGATGACCGGGAGATCCGGTTCGTCGATGACGTAACCGGACGTTTGCCAACGTCCGGCGATCGCGTGGAGGCGTCGATCGGGTGTGCGTCCCTCGTCCTCGCTCACGTGCCCGCGAGTGTAGTGAGATTGATTCGCCCCTGGAACGGGAACGTGTCAGGCACATTGACGGACACGAGGTGAATCGACATGCGGCTGAAGAGACTTCGGCGACGGCGAGGCGGGGTGATCGACCGGCGTGGCGGATTCAGCGGCGGGTTGAGAGGCGCGGGCGTCCCGGTCTCGGTCGGCGGAGGGATATCCATCGGCGCGATCGTTCTCGTCGCGGTGATCCTGGGCGCGATGTGGCTGTTCGGGGGTGGCGGTGGTCTCGGCGACGTGCTCGACGATTTCGAGGGAGCGGGCCCGGCCTCGGGTGACGGCGGTACGCGAGTCGATCCCGACGATCGGATGGGCCAGTTCGTCGACGCCGTGCTCGACGACACGCAGGTCACCTGGTCGAACATGTTCCGTAGAGCGGGTCTCGACTACGAGTCGACGAACGTGGTCTTGTTCGACGGCCAGACGTCATCGGGGTGCGGTGCGGCGACGTCGTCAACGGGTCCGTTCTACTGCCCCGCTGATCGCCTCATCTACCTGGACACCGACTTCTTCAGAGTTCTCGAGGAGCGATTCGGCGCGCCGGGCGACTTCGCGCAGGCGTACGTGATCGCGCACGAGGTCGGACACCACGTGCAGAACCTGCTCGGCACCGAGGCAGCGGTACGTCGCGAGATGCGAGAGAACCGTGACATCGCAAACGAGCTCTCTGTTCGGCTCGAACTGCAGGCCGACTGCTTCGCCGGTGTATGGGGTCGCGCCGCGCAGTCACAGGGCGTTCTGCAGCCGGGCGACATCGAGGAGGGCCTCCGCGCCGCATCCGCGATCGGCGACGACCGGATCCTCGGTCGCCGAGCCGACCGCGACAGCTTCACGCACGGAACGTCCGAACAACGCTCGACCTGGCTGCGGACCGGGATTCAGATCGGCAACCCGGACGCCTGCGACACGTTCTCGATCCCGTACTCCGAGCTGTAATCGGTCGAGTGCCGGCGAGTCATTTGCGCGGCTAGGCTCCGCGCCGTGACGACCGCCGATGAACAGGCGCTCGCGCCGCCGAAGTGGCGCGAGGTCTTCGCCGGCGCACGCGGGCGTCTCACCGCGGGCCTGTTGCTGCTCGAAGCGCTCGTGGCGATCGAGGCGCTGATCGTCGTGACGATCCTTCCCGAGGTCGAGAACGACCTCGGCGGCTTGGCGCTCTACGGATGGACGTTCACCGCGCTGACGCTCGCGTCATTCGCCACCGTTCCCATCGCGGGACGCCTCGTCGACCGCGTTGGTCCGACGCCGGTGCTGACGTTCGCACTTGCGCTCTACGTCGGCGGATTACTGATCGCTGCGCTCGCTCCTTCTATGTTCGTGCTCGTGTGCGGCCGGTTCGTGCAGGGGATAGGCGGGGGCGGCCTCTACGTCGTCTCGCTTTCCGCCGTCGCGAAGACCTATCCCGAACGCATCCGCCCACGCGTGATGGCGCTGCTCGCATCGATGTGGATCCTGCCCGGGCTGTTCGGTCCGATCATCGGAAGCGTCATCGCCGAGAGCGTGGGGTGGCGGTGGGCGTTCGTCGCACCGATCCCTGCGATCATCATTGGCGTCGCGATGGTCATTCCATCGCTCGGCTCGATCGGCTCAACCCCCGACGAAGACAGACTTCCCGTCGCGGCGAGCCTTCTCCTGATGTTCGGCGCGGGCGTTTTCCTCGCGGGGCTGACCGACCCGACGTGGCCACTCGTGGTTCTCGTGCCGATCGGGCTGGCGGTCGGTTTGCCGGCACTGTCGAGGATCACGCCGCGCGGGACATTCGTTGCCAGAGCAGGGCTGCCCGCGGCGGCGGCCGCTGCGTTCCTCGCTTCGTGCGCGTTCTTGGCTGTCGACGGGTTCCTCACGCTGATGTTGACGAAGGTGCGCGGGCTGTCGATCGGAACGGCCGGCTTGGTGATCACCGCTGCGAGCGTCGCATGGGCCGCGGGAAGCTGGTACGAGTCGCGGACGGTCGGCCGGTTTGGTGCGAGGAGGCTGGTGACGATTGGCGCGCTCGTGATCGCGATCGGAACGGTCTCGGTCGCCGGTGGCCTCGTGCGCGACCTGCCGATCATCGTGCCGTACATCGGCTGGGCGCTCGGCGGGTTCGGCATGGGGGTGGTGTTCCCGACGATCCCGCTGGCGGTGATGAGCGAGACGACCGAAGGACGCGAGGCAGGCGAGCTGTCGGGGACGATCCTGATGGACTTCCTCGGGGTGGGTGTCGGAGCGGGACTCGGCGGCGCGAGCGTGGCGCTCGCCGACGCGGATGTCATCTCGCTCGAAGCGGGCATCGCCGGCGCGTTCGGCGTCGGCCTCGTGGCGGCCCTGTTGCTGGCATTCGTGGCCGGGCGGGTGCCCGATGCGCGGTCGGTAGACTCGGCCGCCTGATGGAGCTCGGCGAGCTGCAGCGCACGTTGCGCGACACGTACTTCGAGCGCGACTCGAAGCGCGGAGCGGACGCGACGTTCCGCTGGCTCACCGAAGAGGTCGGCGAACTCGCGAAAGCGCTACGCCATCGAGATCCGGATGAGCTCGCGCACGAGTTCTCGGATGTGCTCGCGTGGCTCGCCTCGCTGGCGAACTTGACCGACGTCGATCTCGAGCGCGCGGTCGAGCGGTACGCAGACGGTTGTCCCAGGTGCGGCGCCTCGCCGTGCCGCTGCGAGTTCGACCGCTGATCCGACCCTCGAAGAACGACCTCCTCAGCGACATGTCACAAGGTGACGGCCTCTCTCGTCTCGTGGACAGGACAAGAGGGAGAGGTGGGAACCATGATCGCTCAGGAGTCGCTGACCACTCAGCCCGTACGACGTCCCGTTTCTGCGGAAGCGCGCGTCGCGGAGGTCGTGCCGCTGCGCTCTGCGGAGCCTGCCGAGACGAGTCTGTTGTGGCGGATCATCCTGGTCATGGTGGGGTTCGGTATCGCCATGACGGGATTCGCGCTCATCCTCACCGCGCTGATGGCCTTCATCGGGCTACCGCTGTTCATCTTCGGACTGGCGCTGATGCAGGCTCAGGAAAGCGCCTGATCGCGTAGCCCGGCCATCGTCACCGACACCAATCGATGCACGGCGGCCTTTGAGGTGCGGGCTCGCGTACCGGTCAGTGCGTTGATACAGAATGCCGCCAGCTCCTCAGGTGGGACGTCCGTGCGGACTTGGCTGGCTTCGGCGGCGGCGATCACCAGATCGCGGATCATGCGTTGCACTTGGCTGTGGGCACGTCGCATCCGATCGTCTCGGTGAAAGAGCTCGGCGAATCCAGGGTCATGCCCGTGCGTGTGCCGAGTGAGCAACGCGAAGGCCTCGAGCACTGACTCCAACCGCTGGACGGGATCCTCGGTGCGATCCCGTACCTCGGCGAGATACGTGATGTGGCCCGTGACCTCACGGTCGTGCCACGCGAGCATGATCGATTCGACATCCGGAAAATACTTGTACAGGGTGGCCCGCCCGATCCCCGCTTCCTCCGCGATCTGAGACATCGTCACTCCCAGAAGCCCGTGTTCGGCGACCAGCACGGCAGCCGCGTCGATGATTGCGTCGTGCACCTCGCGTCGGTGAGACTCGATCGTTCGCGTCCAGAGCCGAGGCATGGACGAACTATACGCCGCACGCGGCCGTTTGAGCGACACCGTGATTTGACATAGACAATCTGTCTCGATAAAGTCCCTCGCAGCACTGAACGAGGCGAGGACCGCCGATGGCCCAAAGGACTCCGTCCTCCCCGAACGACGGTCCCGCTCGTTCGCCCGTCGGCCCGCGCGGACGGATGCGCCCCTTCGTCGTCGCCATCTGGATCGTGGTCGCGATAGCACTGATCGGCGCCGTGGTCTTCCTTCACGTGAGCGGCACCATCGGCCCCGGTTCGCATTAGGAGACGCGAGTGCACGATCGCAACCGCACTGGACCGCGAAACGCTCCGTCCCCCGCCGCGATCCAGCCGGTGACGGTCAACTCGCTGACGAAGCGGTTCGGCGACGTCCTCGCCGTCGACGATCTCTCCTTCTCGCTACGGACCGGCACGGTCACAGGCTTCCTCGGACCGAACGGTGCCGGCAAGACCACCACGTTGCGGCTGCTGTTGGGGCTCGCCGAGCCCACCGCGGGTGAGGCGATCGTGTTCGGTCGCCGATACCGCGACCTCGATGAGCCCGCCGGGCGGGTCGGCGCGGTTCTCGAGTCGAACGACTTTCATCCCGGACGCTCGGGGCGCGATCACCTGCGGACGCTCGCGATCGCCGGAGGCATCGCTGCGAGCCGAGTGGACGACGTACTCGCGCTGGTCGAGCTGGAGTCGCTAGCTCGTCGACGCGTTCAGACGTATTCGTTGGGCATGCGCCAGCGCCTCGGCCTGGCCGCGGCGATGCTTGGGGGTCCCGAGCTCCTCGTCCTCGACGAGCCCGCAAACGGGCTCGATCCCGCGGGCGTCCGCTGGCTACGGCAGTTCCTGCGTACGTTCGCGAATGGAGGCGGCACGGTCCTCGTATCGAGTCACATCCTGGCGGAGGCAGCGCAGACTGTCGATAACGTCGTGATCATCGATCGAGGTCGTCGGATCGCGAGCGGAGCGCTCGACGAGCTCACCGAGCGCGGCCGGACCACGCTCGAGGAGCTCTTCCTCGAGCTGACGGGAGCGGCCTCGTGAGCAACGCCTTCCGTTCCGAGCTCCTGAAGCAGCGGTCGACGCGAACGGTCCTCGCGTTGTTCGCGGCCATGGTCGGACTCGTCGCGCTCGCGGTCGTGCTCCACGGCGTCGGTCTTCCGGTCGACGCGCTCCAAGATCGTTCGCGCCAGCAGATGGTCCTCGGGCTCGGAGGATTCTTGGGTTCGTTGTTCGCGGCCCTGCTCGGCG
The DNA here is from genome assembly GCA_035640355.1 of Actinomycetota bacterium. NCBI lineage: Bacteria > Bacillati > Actinomycetota > Actinomycetota bacterium. The sequence goes on along the minus strand of DASQWI010000004.1, from coordinate 94,775 downwards.
CTCTGTCGATCACGAGCGAGATCCGCCACGGCACGATCCGGCCAACCTTTCTCGTGACTCCACGGCGCGGTCGTGTGGTGGCGGCGAAGGCCGTCGTTTGCATTCTGATCGGAGCGGTCTTCGGCCTCGTCGCAGCGGTCATCGCCATCGGCTCGGGGACGGCGACGCTCGATGGTCGCGGCGTCGAGATGTTGGTCGACATCGACGACGCCGCGCTCCTCGTTGCGGGAGGAACGATCGCGTCCGCGCTGTGGGCGGCGATCGGCGTCGGCGTCGGGGCCATCGTCCGACGCCAGGTTCCAACCCTGGTCGGGTTATGCGCTTGGCTCTTGTTCGTCGAGGGCTTGCTGGCCGACGCGACCGGGGGCCTCGGCGAGGTCGGCCGCTACCTCCCGGGCGCGGCGGCCGCGGCGATCAGTGGGCAGGAGCCGGACCGCCTGCTCGCACCGGCTTTGGGCCTCGCGGTGCTCGGCCTCTACACGGCCGGTTCGAGCCTATTGGGCGCGTTCACCATGTCGCGTCGAGACGTCGAGTAAGCGATGTCGCGACGTCGAGCCTGGCTGATTCCGCTCGGGGTGGTGGCCGGGGTCGCGTTGGGCGTCATTCGGCACGGCCGGCGCAGCATGGGCAAGAAGGTTGCCGGCGGAATCCTCGTTAGCAACGCCGCCGTCTACGACGCTCTCGCACACCGACTCCTGCTCCGATCGCTGTTTGACGGGGTCGCCGCGGACATCGCCCGAGTGGCGCCCCAAGAGGCCCGCGTCCTCGAGGTCGGGTGCGGACCCGGCCGACTGTCGATCCTTCTCGCACGCCGATACGGTCTCCGCGTGACCGGTCTCGACCTCGATCCGGAGATGATCGAACTGGCGCGTGCGAATGCTGCGGCGGCGAGCGACGGGGACACGCCGTCCTTCGTGGTCGGGAATGTGTCGGCGCTCTCATTCCCGGACGAGTCGTTCGATCTGGTGGTGAGCACCCTGTCGATGCACCACTGGACAGACGTTCGTGCTGCCTTGAGCGAGATCGGCCGGGTGTTGCGGCCGAACGGGCGCGCGCTCGTGTGGGACCTCCGACGAGGGTTCTTTCCGCTGCACGGCTGGATGCCGGACCCAGCTTCGCACACCGCCGGCACATTTCTGACCTTGGCGAGTTCCACCGCGTGGCGATGGCCGTGGAGGGTCTCGCTGCTGCGACGGATCGAGCTCGTACGTCAGTGAACGGCTTCGGTCAGTCTCTAACGGGAACGCAGCTCCGAACGGATCTTCGCGGCCGCCTCGCCGATCCCGTCTCGCCGGGCCGAGCTCGATTGCCATGGCTTAGCGAGATCGTCGTTCGACCATCTCGGAACCAGGTGGAGGTGGAAATGGAAGACGTCTTGCCAACCCGCCTTCCGGTTCGCCTGGAACAGCGTCAACCCGTCTGGGTGCAGGGTGTCGCGGATCGCTTCCGCCACGTCCGCTGTTAGCAACCACACAGCTTCGCCGTCTACCCGTTCGAGTTCCCAGATGTCCGTGGCATGCGCCTTCGAGATCACGAGCGTGTGACCGTCGGTTGCCGGATTGATATCCATGACGGCGAGCGCGCGCTCGTTCTGCGCAACGATCTCGCTCGGCGCGTCGCCAGCGACGATTCGGCAGAAGACGCAGTCGGTCACGAACGGGCGCGAACTGCTTCCGCGATTTGCACGGCGTTCAACGCGGCGCCCTTTCGCAGGTTGTCGCCGCATGCGAAGAGCCACAGCGCGTCGTCGTGGCCCTCGGGCTTTCGGATTCGTCCGACGAGAACGTCGTCGATCCCCGCGGCCTCGAGCGGGCTCGGGTAGACGCCGTTCGCCGGGTCATCGCGCAACTGAACGCCGGGTGCACCCGCGATCGTCTCGCGCGCTTCCTCGATCGAGACCGGCCGGTCGAACGTCGCGTACACGCTCACGCTGTGTCCAACCGGCACCGGAACGCGCACGCACGTCGCGCTGATGTCGAGTTGAGGCATTGACAGGATGCGCCTGGCCTCGCGGATCATCTTGATCTCCTCGAACGTGTACCCCGTCTCCTCGTCGAACACGTCGATCTTGGCGACCACGTTGTAGGCGATCGTTTTGCCGAACACGTCCCCGACGGGCAGCGATTCGGGATCGGGATGCGCCAGCTCCTCTTCCATCCCGTGGAGCTTCTCCACCTGTTCGGCGAGCTCGCGCACGCCCTTCTGCCCGGCCCCCGACACCGACTGGTACGAGCTCACGATTAGCGAACGCAGTCCCGCCGCGCGATGGATCGGCGCGACGGCCATCAGCGCCGTGATGATCGTGCAGTTCGGAACGGCGATGATCTTCGGCTCGGAATCGAGCGCTTCAGCATTGATCTCCGGAATCACGAGCGCCGCGTTGGGTTCCATCCGGAACGCGCTCGAGTTGTCGATACAGACGGTGCCGGCCTCGGCAGCCGCGGGGATCCAGCTCTTCGCAACCGCGCTGCCACACGAGCTCAGCGCGATATCTACACCATCCAGAGCGTCGTGTGACAACACGCCCACGGTGTGCTCGTCGCCCTTGAATCGGATGCGCGTGCCCGCGGTTCGCTCCGAGGCGAGCGGGATGAGTTCGTCCACGGGAAAGTCCCGTTCCTCGAGGATCCGGAGCATGGTTCGGCCGACCGCTCCCGTGGCACCGACGACGGCAACGCGCATGGTCGAACCATGGTAGCCGCCGAGCTACGCGATTATCGGAACTGCCAGGAGTCGAGCATCGACTCGAAAACGACGGCGCTCGTCGAGAAGCGATCCGCCACGTCGTTGAGCGTGATGCGCCAGCCGATGTCTTCGCGGACGACGACGACCTCGCGCATCTGGAAGCTCTCGCCCTCGGCGGACACCCTCACGTCCCACGTGATCGCGTCGACGCCGTCGATCGTTTCTTCACTCGAGGCGCCGGGCGTGAGTCCCGCGTCTTCGTCGCGCTGACGGACGAACTGCGACCAGTCTTCCAGGCGCGTACCGCTTTCCAGGTCGACTGCCTCGACCATGACCGTCGCGGCCTCGGTCGGGGGCGCGAACTGGTCGAGCTCCACGGCGGAGCCGAAACGCGCCGGCCCGGCCTCCCAGCCCTCCGGAACGAGGATGCAGTACCCGAAGTTGTCCGACCGGAAATTGGTTCCCTGGCACGGATCGGGGCGCAGGAGCCACGCCACGCCCGCAACCCCCAGTGCCAGCACCAGCCCGCCGAGCACGACATAGGGCCGCCACTTCGACGGTGGGTTCGGCTGGCGAACCTCGATCGGCGGCCGCTCCGACGGGTCGCGGCGAACCGCCAAGAGGGCCGTGTACCCGGGCGCCAACGAGTCGCCGCAGTTCGCGCAGTTCTCGGCGCCTTCCTCGTTGGCGTGCCGGCAGCTCGGGCAGACGACCATCTAGCCCTCGCCCTCCAGCACGTCACCCGACAGCCCGAATCGTTGATGAACCGTTTGCACGGCGCGCTCGGCATCGGCGGCTCGGATCACACACGAGATGCGGATCGACGAGGTCGAGATCATCTCGATGTTGATCCCCTCGGTCGCGAGCGCGTCGAACATGTCCGCGGCCACCCCGGGCGAGCTCTTCATCCCGGCACCGACGAGCGAGAGCTTCGCGATGCCGTCGTCTGTGGAGTAGCGAAGCGCTTCCACGTCGCTCACGATCCCCTGCAACAGCTCGTGAATCCGTTGGAGCTCGGCTCGCGGCACGGTGAACGAGAGATCCGTCCGTCCGGCGTGTGAGACGTTCTGCACGATCATGTCGACGTTGATCCCTTCCGCCGCAATCGCCTTGAAGATCGCTGCGGCGATGCCCGGGCGGTCGGGAACCTCGTCGAGCGTGACCTTCGCCTCGTCGGTGTCGAGCGCGACGCCGCGGATCAGTGCCTGCTCGAGCGTGGGGATCTCGTCCCGCTCCACCACCCAGGTCCCTTCGCCGTCGGTGAGCGCCGGCAGCACTCGGAGGTGCACGCCGTGCCGACGAGCGTACTCCACGCATCGCAGCTGGAGGACCTTCGCGCCGGCGGCCGACAGCTCCAACATCTCCTCGTACGAGATCCGATCGAGCTTTCGAGCCGACGGTTCCAGGCGTGGGTCTGCGGTGAAGACCCCGTCGACGTCGGTGTAGATCTCACACACGTTCGCGCCGAGCGCCGCGGCCATCGCCACGGCCGTCGTGTCCGAACCGCCCCGCCCGAGCGTGGTGATGTCGTAACTCGTCGACAGCCCCTGGAACCCGGCGAGGATCACGACGTTGCCGGCATCGAGCGACTCGCGGAGCCGGCCCGGTCGAACCTCGACGATCCGCGCCTTGCCGTGCTGCGTGTCGGTGATGATCCCCGCCTGCGACCCGGTGTACGAAGCGGCCCTGCACCCGCGCGCGTTCACCGCGATCGCCAGGAGCGACATGGCGATACGCTCGCCGGACGTGAGGAGCATGTCGAGCTCCCGCGGCTCGGGGACGAGCGTGATCTCGTTGGCCATCCGAAGCAGGTCGTCCGTGGTGTCCCCCATCGCCGAGACGACCACCAGCACGTCGTTGCCATCCTCGCGCGTTCTGGCGACCCGGTCGGCGACGTGCTGGATCCGCTCGCGCGTTCCGACCGAGGTACCGCCGTATTTCTGCACGACGACGGGCATGTCGGCAGGGTAACAGCGGTTTCGGTGCGTCCCGGCTAGTCCGCCTCGACACGTGGAGGAGGGTTCCGACCGCGAGTGCTCGCGACCCGGGCGGCCTCTTCTTGCGTGAACGCACCCCGCCGGTCCCGGATCCAGTGGCGGGCATAGGGATAGCGGAGCGCTTCGTACGCGACGAGGGCTATGCACACGGCCGCGGCGAGTCCGAGTGCGACGGCGGCGGGCACCATTCGGGCCACCGGGATCAGCCCGAGGAGCACGAGCGTGGCGATCGGCCGGCCGTGCCCCCACCCACCGCCGATCCGGAGCCGCGTGGCCACGTGCGCAGCGAAGTAGGCCGCCAGCCCGCCGAACAAGCCGACGGCCGAGATGATCGGAAGCGGCTCGTCGCCGTGGGCAAGCGTCGTCTTGACGCCGAGGGCGAACAGGACGATACCGGCAACCATCGGCAGGTGCAGGTACGTGTACAGGTCGCGCGCGAGCGTGGCTCGGTCCCGACCGGTCGCCTCTGCCAGCCTCGCCTGCGACACGAAAGCGACCCAGTCGAAGTAGGACCACCACACCGCGCAGGCGACGGCAAACCCCAAGAGGGAGGTGAGGATCATGTCTCGATCGACCGGCAGCCCGGCTGCGCCCACTCCGATCGCGACGATCGACTCTCCCAGCGCGATGATCACGATCAACCCGTGGCGCTCGACGAAATGCTCGGGCGAGACGTTCCATCCGCGCCCGCGACCGATGAGCGCGCCGAGATAGTCGATCGCCAGCGCCGCGCCCCAAAGGGCGAGCTGCGTCGCGCCGTCGAAGAAGCCCGCGATGACGAGGAGCCCTGGACCCAGGACCGCCGTCGGTGCGAACCGGAGGACGGCGCCGAGCAAGTCCCGGTCGCCCCGACCGGCGATGGCGTAGAGGACGATGTGAAGCGCGCGCACCACGAAGTACGCCACGCCGAACGTCACACCGGCCGTGCTGAACGCCTTGGGCACCGCCAACGACACGATGAGCATCGCGCCGATCACGCAGAACACGGCGATTCGAACGCCTCCCTCTTCGGGATTCAGCGTGTTCGTCAGCCACGCGTACGCCGCCCACGCCCACCACAGGGCGCCGAGCAACATGACGCCTTGGAGCAGGCCCTCCCACGTCGCGTGATCGGACAGGAACCCCGTCACCTGGGTGATCGCGAACACGAAGACGAGGTCGAAGAAGAGCTCGAGCGGCGTCACCCGCTGGACGGTGTCGACGGTTCGATCGCTCATCGTGCCTACAGTCCGAGCGAGCGCTTCAGGAAGTCGAGCTGCGTTCGAAGGAGATTCTCGGTCACCGCCTCCGAGCGCGTGAGATGGGTCGCGTTCGGGACCAGGACAAGCTCGTGATGCCGTCCGGCCTCGAACAGCGCTGCGGAGAGACGAAGCGTGTGCGCCACGTACACGTTGTCGTCGACGAGCCCATGGATCAGCAGGAGCGGGCGTTCGAGCTTCGCCGCGCCGGCCATCAGCGAGTTGCGTTCGTACACGTCGGGGTGCTCGTCGGGATGGCCCAGGTACCGCTCCATGTAATGGGTGTCGTACAGGCGCGGGTCCGTGACCGGCGCGCCCGCCACGCCGGCGTGGAACACGTCGGGTCGCCAGATCACGGCCATCGCGGACAGGTAACCGCCGCCCGACCATCCGCGCATCGCGACGCGCGAGAGGTCGAGGAACGAGAACTGGTCGGCCGCGGCGTTGAGCGCGTCGACCTGGTCCTCGAGCGCGATCGTGAAGTCGTACTTCATCGTGCGGTCCCAGGCGGGCCCGCGGCCGTCGACGCCGCGGCCGTCGGCGATCAGGACGGCGAAGCCGTGGTCGGCGAGCCACTGCGAGTCGAGCATGCGCGTTCGCGCCTTGAGCACCTGCGCGCCGTGGGGGAACCCGTACGGATCCATCAGGACGGGAAGGGGTGCGTCAGGCTCCCGTCCGTTCGGAAGGAGGAGCGCCGCGCGGAGGTTGTGTTCGCCGAGCGTGAGATAGCGGGGCGTCGGTTCGATCACCGGCATTTCGGCCTTGGACGCGATCTCGCTTGTGGCGGACCCGTTGCGTCGTATCGTCGCCTTCGGGAACAGTTGCTGGGTCGTCGCCGACACGACGACGCTCACGTCGCCGCCGGTCGCTCCGGTGTGCACGCCGGGTTCCTGGGTGATGCGAACAGGACCTTCGGCCTGCGTCCACCGCCACAGGTGGATCTCCGTCGGGTCGCCTTCCGAGGCGCGGAACAGGACGCCTTGCGCCGCCTCGAGGACCTCTCGAACCTGCACGCCTGGGGAAGTGACGGGCTTGCCGTCGACGGTCAGGCGATACGTGTCGGTGTCGCGGTCGGCAGCGACCTCGACGATGGGGCCGTTGGCGAGGCGCTTGGGCGTCTCGAACAGGTCGACCCACTCGTCGTCGAACGCTTCGCGAACGAGTGACGTCGCACCCGTTTGCGGATCGACGTCCAGGAGTTGCGTTCGGCGTTGGTCTCTGGACTGGACGAGGACTACAGGTGGGCCGCCCTCGCTCCACTCGACGCGCGCGAGGTAGGGGAAGGTCTCAGCGTCCCACGTGACGTCGTGGCGATCGCCGCTCGAGACGTCGAACACATGGAGGGTCACGACGGCGTCGTGCGCCCCGGCTTGCGGGTACCGGACCGCGCGGGGCGAGGACGCCGGATCGGTCGCATCTGTGATGTACCAGATCTGGACGTTCCGTTCGTTGACGCGGGCGGCGGCGAGCATCGATCCGTCGGGCGACCACCAGTGACCGCGGAGCCGAGCCATCTCCTCCGCGGCGATGAACTCCGCGAGTCCCCAGGTGATGTCGGGGTCGGCGTCCTCGGCGAGCGTGCGATCGCCGCCCTCGATGTCGCGAACGTGGAGCGCTCCGTCGACGACATACGCGATGCGCTCGCCCGTCGGATCGAGGCGGGGGTCGTCGACCGCGCCCGGTGCGGATAGCTCGCGCGCGGTTCCCTCGATCAGGTCCGCCAGGAAAAGCCGCCCGGAGACGGCGAAGACCGCGCGCTTGACGGGGTCGTCCGTCGCGTATGCGGTCACGCCTGTGGAGCGTTCCCTCGCTCGTTCGCGGCGAGCCCGTTCGGCCTCGCTCAGCTGTTCCTCGTCGGCCTCGCCGACGGAACGTGGGTCGAACACGCATCGCTCTTCTCCGGTGGCAACGTCGATGACCCAGATACAGCTGACGGGATCGGCGCCAGCCCTCGTTCGAAGCAACACGACGCGCTCGCCGTCCGGAGAGACCGTGAACGAGCGCGGGATCCCGAGGCTGAACCCGCGTGTCCGTGCGTATTGCCGAGGGAACTCGTCGAGCGGGTCGAGCGTCGACATCCGGCGAGCGTATCAATGCCTCCCCGTCACATGTCGAGGGAGAAACGGCATAGATCAGTTGCCACGCGATCGCGGAGCGAGCTTGTACGAGGACAAGGACGACGTTGAGGTGATCGTCCTGTCATGGGACGAGCCGGAGGCGTTCGGCGTGCTCTTCGAACGGCACGCCGAGTCGCTCCTCGGCTACTTCGCGCGGCGAACGCTCGACGCTGAGGCCTCGGCGGAGCTCACGGCTGAGACGTTCGCCCAGGCGTTCGCATCACGCAGGCGGTTCCGCGACCAGGGCGCCGATGGCATGGCGTGGCTGTACGGGATCGGAAAGAACCTGCTCTCGCGGTACTTCCGCAGCGGAGCCGTGGACGCACGAGCCCGGCGGCGGCTGGGGATGCCGGAACGAACGGTAGGGACGGATGACTACGAGAGGATCGAGGAGCTCATCGACTTCGACGCGATCGCTCACGTCGTGCGGGAAGCACTGGCGGACCTTCCGCCCGACCAACGCGAGGCGGTGACGCTGCGGACGGTCAACGAGCTGGGCTATCGCCAGGTCGCGGAGCAGATCGGCATCACCGAGCAGACGGCGAGAGCGCGCGTCAGTCGGGGACTCAGAGAGATCGCTAAGCGACTCGGCGCAGACGAGACGCTCACGCCGGACGAGCTGGAGAGGGAACGATGGAAACATCGATCGGGTATCTGAAGACCGTCCACGGCGATCTCCTCGTCGCGGCGAGATCGGAGGCGATCCGAGGCGCCGCGCCGAACGGCCCTCGCGGCCCGAGGCGCCGACGGTTCTCGACTGCGAGATTCGCGACTGCGGCAGCGGCGATCGTGCTGCTCGCAGGAATCATCGGTGGACTCATCCGATACGGATCCGGCATCGAGTACAGCGCAGATGTATCTGGCGGTGGGGGCGGCGCCGCTGGCTCAACGGGCGCGGCGGGCGCGGGGGAACGTGCCCCCACGATCCCGGAATCGGGCATGGGCTATCTAGACGCTGCTCCGCAAGCGTCGCCCGCGCCGGGTGGCGGGGATCAATCAGTCGGCGAGCCAACCACCTCACGCATCATCCGTACCGGGGACATCTCGGTGATCATTCCGCGGGATTCGTTCGACGACCGGTTCGCGGCCGTCGTCGACGCCGCCGAAGACAACCACGGATTCGTCGCGGAGTCGCGTTCGAGAGAACGAGCCGGCGCGCTGACGGTCCGCGTGCCATCGGCACGGTTCGACGAGACGCTCAGGGCGATCCGCGAACTCGGCACGGTCTCCGTCGAATCTGTACGTGGCCGAGACGTGACGGCGGAGTACGTCGACCTCCGGGCTCGCCTGCGGATCGAGAAGTCCCGCCGCGAGGTGCTCCTCCGACTGATGGATCAGGCGTCGAGCATCGAGCAGACGATCCGCGTTCGGAACGCGCTCGACGAGACGCAGCTTCGCATCGAGCAGATCCAGGGTCAGCGTCGCCTGCTGAACGATCAGACGTCGTTCGCCACGATCACCGTCGACCTCCGTGAGGAAGGGGTCGCGGCTGACGTCGAGGCGGCGAGCATCCCGAACGCCTTCGAGCGCGCCGGCGCGGGGTTCGTCGGCGTGATCGCGGCGATCATCATCGGGCTCGGGTACCTGCTCCCGCTCGTGGCGATCGGTCTCGTAATCTGGTTCGTAGTCGTGCAGGTTCGGCGACGCCGTCGCGTGGCGTAGAGATCTGGCTCGGCAGATACGACTGCCGAGCCGAGTTCGCGTGCCGGGACGAGGACCTCACTGACGAGACGCTCGGCGCTAAGGTACGCACGGCATGGTCGCCTCCTCCGCCTATGAGGCGCGACTATCGAATCTCCTTCGACGCGTGTCGATCGGCGACGTCACGCCTCATGACGCCGTCGAGGAGCTTCGTGACCTCCCGTTCAGCGACCTCGGATTCGCGAAGGTCGACCATCACCGCGAGCTGCGGCAGGGAGCGTGCGAGATCGTGTACGCCGCGGGGAAGACGCCTGAGGAAGTCCGATCGATCGTGACGCGACTACTCGAGCGCAACGACGGACCCGTTCTCGTGACCCGGACTTCTTCAGAGCACGTCGATGCCGTTCACGATGCTGCGGCCGGTATCGACGTCGAGGTCGTCGAGCGGCCGAGGGCCAGATGCATCGCGCTGCGTCGAAACGGTTCGGCCGCCCGAGGCATGGTGCTCGTGATCACCGCAGGAACCTCCGATCTTCCGGTTGCCGAGGAGGCCGAGCTCACCGCGTCGCTGCTCGGTGCGCGGGCCAAGATCGTCGCGGACGTCGGCGTCGCCGGCTTGCATCGGATCTCGGCGGCGCAGCCCCAACTCGCCTCCGCGAACGCGGTCGTCGTGGTGGCCGGCATGGAGGGAGCGCTCGCGAGCGTCGTCGGCGGCATGGCGGCCTGTCCCGTCATCGCGTGTCCGACGAGCGTGGGATACGGCGCATCGTTCGGAGGACTCGCCGCGCTCCTGTCCATGCTCTCGTCGTGCGCACCCGGCGTGGCCGTCGTGAACGTCGATGACGGCGTCGGCGCCGGATACATCGCCGCGATGATCGCGCGCTCGGCGGCGCAATCCTGATGAACCTGGCTTACGTCGATGTCGTCGGTGGTGCCGCAGGCGACATGTTGCTCGCCGCACTGCTCGATGCCGGGGCCGATCGCGACGCGGTTGCCGATGCGGTGTCGTCGGTGCTCCATCGTCGCGTCGAGTGCTCGACGACCGAGGTGAACCGCCGCGGCCTGCGGGCGCTCACGCTCTCCGTGCCCGAGGACGTCACGGCGACCCGCCGAACGCCTCGTGCGTTGATGGACGCGGTCGAGCGCGCAACGCTCGATGAGGTCATTCGAGAACGAGCCATCTCGGTCCTCGCTCGGCTCTTCGAGGCCGAGGCCCGCGTCCACGGCGGCTGGCTCCAGTCGCTCGAACTGGAAGAGCTCGGCACGGACGACACGCTGCTCGACGTCGTCGGGATCGTGGCGGCCCTGGACTCGCTATCGATCCAACGCCTTGCCGTCTCGTCGATCCCCATGCCGCCGTCGTCGGACGTCGGAGGTCACGGTTCGCCACCGCCCGTCACACTTGAGCTCCTGTCTGGATTCGCGCTCCACGCGTCCGCAGCCGGTCAGGAACTCGCGGAGACCGTCACACCGACCGCGGCCGCCATCTTTTCGGCGCTCGGTGGGTCCTCGCCCGACATGCCGACGATGGTGCTCGGCTCCACGGGCGTCGGCGCCGGGGCGCGCGACCCGTCCTCCGTCCCCAACGTCGTGCGCGTGTTGATCGGCTCGGTTCAGGAGGCGCCGGCCGCCGAGGCCTGGTCTCGCATGCTCCTCCTGGAGACGAACGTCGACGACCTGTCGCCTGAGCTCGTGCCCGATGCGATCGACGCGCTCCTCGGTGCCGGAGCGCTCGATGCGTGGACGACGCCGGTCATCATGAAGCACGGTCGCCCCGCGCTCACCGTGTCGGCGCTGTGTACGCGAGAAGCCGCCGGCGACGTCCAACATGTGTTCTTCGAGTCGACCTCGACCCTGGGCATCCGGATCCATGAAGTGGAGAGGCCCGAGCTCGAACGCCGCACGGTGGAGGTCGACCTGGATGAGGGCGGGCCGCGCATCCGCGTGAAGATCTCGTTCCTCGACGGCCGAGCGATGAACGCGAAACCCGAGCATGCCGACGTCGTCGAGGCCGCGCGGAAGCTCGGCCGCTCGGTTCGGGCCGTTCATTCCGACGCCACGGCGGTTGCACGCCGTCTCCTCGAGGAATCGCGCTGAGCGAGCAAACGATCGCGCCGCCCGATCACACCGTCGCGACGGCGATCGTGCACACGGAGCAGCACATCCGTGGCTACGGTGACCGAGCGCTCGTTGCGTTCTCCGGCGGCGTGGACTCATCGGTCGTCCTCGCGCTGGCCTCGCGAGCGCTCGGTCCGCAGAACGCCGAGGCCGTCACGGCGATCTCGCCGAGCTATCCGGCAGGCGAGCTAGAGGTCGCTGTGCGGACCGCGCGTGCGCTTGGGGTCGTGCACCGGACGATCGAGACGCACGAGGTCGAGCGCGAGGCGTACCTTCGCAACGACGCGCTTCGTTGTTTTCACTGCAAGGCCGAGCTGTACGGCGCTCTCGACCGGATCGCGGCGACGGCCGGCCCGAACACCGTCGTCCTCGCCGGAGCGAACGCCGACGACGTCGGTGAGTTTCGTCCGGGCTTGTGGGCCGGGGAACGCGCCGGCATCCGTAACCCACTGCTCGAACGCTCGCTCGGCAAAGGCGTGACTCGTGGGATCGCGCGCGCGCTCGGCCTCGCCGTCGCCGAGAAGCCCGCCCTCGCCTGCCTGTCGTCCCGGGTCGAACTCGGTATCCGCATCACGCCTGAGCTGCTCGGGCGCATCGACCGCGCGGAGAACGTCGTTCGATCGCTCGGATTCGACCCCGTCCGTGTGCGTCACCACGGCCCCACCGCAACGATCGAGGTCGCGTCCGTCGAGATCACCAGACTCGAGGGACACCCGTCGTTCGGCAAGGCGCTCCGGGAGATTCGCGCGCTGGGTTGGTCGGACGTTCGAGTCGATCGTCGCGGATATCGGCCGGCCGGCGCGATGGCGACGTAACCGTCAGTCGCCGTTCGGCGTCAGTTCGCCGAGCTCAGACGTCGAGGCGATAACCGAGGTCGACTTCGTCGGCGGGACGACCGCCGCGGATGGCCCAGTTCTCCATCACGAGCTCGTGAATGACGACCAAGACATCGTCCGGATCGATCCGAACGAGCGGCATCGCTACATCTCGCGACGGCCCTCGAGGGCCTGTGAGAGCGTCACCTCGTCGGCGTACTCGAGATCGCCGCCGACGGGCAGACCGCTCGCGAGCCGCGTGACGCGAACACCTGCCGGCTTCAGAAGCGCCGACACGTACATCGCGGTCGCGTTGCCCTCGAGGTTCGGGTTCGTGGCGATGATCACCTCGGTGACGCCGTCACGCTCGACCCGTTCGAGCAGCTCCTTCGTTCGAAGGTCCTCCGGCCCGATGCCGTCGAGCGGGCTGATCGCGCCGCCGAGCACGTGGTACCGCCCCTTGATCACTCCGGCCTTCTCGATCGTCGCGACGTCTTTCGGCTCCTCGACGACGCAGAGGACGGTTCGGTCTCTTCCTTCGTCGCGACAGATGCGGCACAGCTCGCCTTCGGCCACGTTGCCGCACTCGCGGCAAAAGAAGATGCGTTCCTTCGCCTGCACGATCGCCTCGGCAAGACGTTTGGCATCGTCCGGCGGCGACTTCACCAGGTGGAACGCGAGGCGCTGCGCCGACTTCGGCCCGATGCCTGGGAGCCGCGAGAGCTCGTCGATCAGATCCTGGATCGGTCCTTCCTGCACCTACGAGCCGTCCTCTGTCGCCGGCGTGGCACCGAGCTCTGCCGTGAGACGCGCGAGCGCTTCTTCCTCGGACAGGGGCGGGTCGTCCTCGACGTCGATCGTGCCGGCGACGGGCTCGCGCACGACGCAGCGGATGACCGGCGCGATGCCGAGGAGCTCGTGCAGCGCCTGGCGAAGCTCGCCCTCGCGCTCCTCGACCTTCGACACGCCGAACCGGCGATCGGGCGGGAACACGAGCTCGAGCGTCTGCCCATCGAACGCGGCGGGCGTGGCCACCTCGAGGAACGACGGCAGCACCGCCTTGCCCTGACTGCGGAGGTGCTGGATGACAGTCTGCCAGCTCGACCGCAGCATCCCGACGTCGACACTCGCTGAGGGCTTCGGGGTCGCTGCCTCAGGCGCAGATTCGGCGGCAGAGGGCGCACGTTGGGGCCGCTTCGGCGTGGGTGCCGCTTCATACTTGCCTTCAGCAGCGACCCCTGCGCCATCCGCAGCGTTCGCCGTTCCGTCGGGACGGCTGCTTGGACGTCTTGAGCGTTTCGGTGGTGCGTCCGTTGGCGACGCGGCGGGACTGGAAGGCGAGTATGAGCCGCCTACGGACGCCGGAGCGTCCTTCGAGGGCGCGCTTGGCGGCGAATCCGAGCCTGCAAGGACCGCCGTCCCGCCACCACCGCTGCCATCACCGATACCCGACAGACGTTCGAGCCGTTCAAGGCGAGAGATGAGTGCCTCGGGGCGTTCGTCTGCTTCGGGGATCGTCGAGCGGATCAGCGCGAGCTCGAGCGACAGGCGCGGCGACGTGGTCCACCGCATGTCGGTCTGTGCGGCGAGCAGCAACGAGATCACCCGCGCGAGCTCCGGCGCTGAGTACTTGGCGGCCTGCGCGGTCAGTCGTTCGGCCTCGTCGTCGGTGACGTCGAGGAGCTCCGGCTGCCCGGGCGCCGTTTTCACGAGCAGCAGGTTCCGGAAGTGCCCCAGCACCTCGTTCGTGACGTGTCGGAGGTCCTGGCCCTCGAGCACGAGCGTGCTGACGAGCTCGAACACGCCCTTCGCGTCGCCGACCGCAACCGCGTCCGCGAGCGCGTACTGCACGTCGCTGCGGCCCGTTCCGATGAGGGACGACACCGTCTGTTCGTCGATCGATCCTGCGCCGAGCACCGACGCCTGATCGAGCAACGACAGCGCGTCGCGGAACGATCCCTCCGACTGCCGCGCCATCGCCTGCGCGGCCTGCTCGGTCAGCGTGACGCCCTCTTCCTTGGCGACGCGCTTCAGGTGCTCGCCGAGGAGGTCCATCGAGCCCCGACGGAAGTCGAACCGCTGGCACCGGCCGACGATCGTCGGCGGCATCTTGTGCGGTTCGGTGGTCGCCAGTACGAATCGAACGCCCGGCGGCGGCTCCTCGAACACCTTCAGCAGCGCGTCGAACGCCTCGCGCGACAGGCGCTGCGCTTCGTCGACGATGTACACCTTCTCGCGCCCCTGCACCGGCGCGGTAGGGGCTTTCTCGCGGAGATCTCGCGCGTCGTCGACGCCGCCGTGGCTCGCCGCGTCGATCTCGACGACGTCGAGGTGCTGTCCCTCGCGGATCCGAACGCACTGCTCGCACACTCCGCACGGCTCGGGGGTCGGACCCTTCTCGCAGTTGACCATCTTGGCCAGGATCCGGGCGGTCGACGTCTTGCCGGTCCCGCGGGGGCCACAGAACAGGAACGCGTGCGCGAGTCGGCCCTCGCGCACCGCGCCCATCAGCGCGCGGACGACGTGCTCTTGGCCGAGGACCTCGCCGGGGCCCTGCGGTCGGTACTTCCTGTAGAGGGACTGGTACTCCTCAGTCACGCGCACCTCCGCGAGCCGCGGGAAGCCTAAGGCCTAAGGGAAGTGGTGACCGTGCACCCGTCTTCGACCACGTCGGACTCGAGCGCGTCACCGGCCGGTAGCTCCGGCCAGGCACTCCCGCGGCACCCGCCAGCGCCCGCTTACGGCTGCTTCCTTCCGGACCTGACCGGGTTCACAGGTTGGCGTCGCGCGGGACCCGACCATCGACGCTCCGCACCGGGAGCTGCCTCGGACCCGCCGGGCCTCGGACGGGGATTCAGCCTCGCTGAAGCGGATTGCGAGTTCAGGGCACCGCTGGCTCCCCGCCTAGCACGGCCACCGTGTTCGAGTATACGAGCGCCCTCCGACGCGTTCCGAACGTCAGGCGTGCGCCCACACGTCCCAGTCGGAGGCGTGGCGGAATCCCATGCGTTCGTACATCGATCGACCCTCTCGCGTTGACATGAGCCATGCGAGATCCGCGTTCGGCGCGTCGCTGATGGCGAACGCCGTTACGGCAGTTCCGATGCCGCGGCCACGTTGTTCGGGAACGGTGGCGACGCCCCACGCACTCGTAGCGCCGTTCACGGTGTGGGTGTACGCCTGCGCGACCGGCCGGCCGTCGAGGAGCGCGGCATAGAACCGAACGGCGGGCAGCTCGAGCTGCCCCGGCCCGAGCATGCGATTCGCCACGATTGGCTCGCTCCCGAACGAACGGACCTCGACATCCACGAGCCGGCGGAGGAGCTCGGCGTCGGTCACTCGAACGATCTCCACTCCCTCAGGCACGACGGCAGGTGAGACGTCCGGGACACCGATCGCCATCGCGGGCTCGGTCATGACGACGGTAAGGCCGTACTCGTGGAGTGCCCGATCGACCGACTCGTGCAGTCGGCGCTGGACGAGGATCCCGAGCGACTGTCCGTTCGCCCGAAAGATCGCCTCGGCGTCAGCAACCGCACGCATCGCGTCCAGCGGCTCGCGTTCGATCAACGCCGCCTGCTGATCTGGAGCCGGGAGGTTCGAAAGGCATACGACGATCCCATCGACCTCGTCGATGACGTGGCCGTCCAGGTGTCGAACGCGATCGCGCCACGCCTCGACTACGCCCGCGGCGATCCGTTCGGTCACGTCACGCATCCGTCAGGCGCTTAGTCTTCGGCCATGCTTCCGATCGGTTCGGTCCTCGTCGACTTCGACGGCACCGCATGCCTGCACGACGTCGCCGAGCATCTGCTCATCGAGTTCGCCGACGACTCCTCTTGGATCGAGTGGGACGAACGGTGGGAGCGCGGCGAGATCGGGTCGCACCAGGTCATTCTGGCGCAGGCCGCGATGCTCACACGACCGACGTCGGAGCTGCTCGCGTTCGCGCTTCGCCATTGCCCCCTCGATCCGACGTTCGCTCCGTTCGTCAGGTGGCTGGAGACCGTCGGTGTACCGGTCTCGATCGCCTCCGACGGGTTCGGCTTCTACATCGAGCCGTTGCTTCGGGCCTCCGCGCTCGGGCATCTCACGGTCATCACGAACTCCTGGTCCGAAGGTGGGCAGCGCGTCCATTTCGAGAACGGTCACCCCGAGTGCATCGGATGTGGAACCTGCAAGATGACGGCGGTGCTCAACGCGCGGGCACTGGGGCCGGTCGTGTACGTCGGCGAGGGCGGTTCGGATCGGTTCGGCGCGATCTATTCGGACGTCGTGTTCGCGAAGGACGCCCTGGTCGACATCGCGCGGGCAGACGGCGTCCCGTTCCTAGAGTGGCGAACGTTCGATGACGTGCGGTACCAGCTCGAGCGCCTCGAGGAGATCCCCGGCGCGATCGGCGCGCAGCCGTGCCCTGGATGGCGAACGGCGTGAAGCTCGAGCTTCCGGAGGGCCTCGCGTCGCGTTCGCCGACTCGAGGCGATCTCGATGCCGTCGTTTCGGTGATCGCGGCCTCCGAGGAGACGATGCAAGGTGTCGTCGACGTCACGGCCGAGGACGTCCGGAGTGACTGGGAGAGGCCGAGCTTCGACCTGTCGAGCGACGCCGTGGTTGTGACGGATGCGGGTCGGATCGTCGCCTATGCGGAGGTCTTCTCCCGACGTGCGTGGGTACACGTTCATCCCGATCACTATGGGCGAGGGATCGGCGCGGCGGTTCTGGAATGGACCGAGTCGCGGGCGCGCGAGCTCGGGTCCGACAAGGTCGGACAGACGGTTCCAGACCCAAATGCGCTCGCGGCGAATCTTCTCTCTTCGAACGGCTACCGCGTGCGGTGGGAGACGTGGGTCTTCCAGACGGACCTCGAGACCGAGCCGGCGGAGCCACGACTCCCCGACGGGATCACGCTTCGAACGTTCGACGAGGAGCGGGATGCCCGTGCAACGTACGAGCTGATCGATACGGCATTCTCGGACTGGCCGGACCGGGATCCCGGGTTCGTGTTCGACGACTGGGAGGCGTCGTTTCTGCGTCGTGAGGACTTCGACCCTTTATTGACGTTCCTCGTCGAGGATGACGGTGAGCTGGTCGGGGTCGCGCTATGCCTCGTTAACGACGACGAGGGTTGGGTTCAGCAGCTGGCCGTCAAGCGTTCGCACAGGGGTCGCGGACTCGGAGGCGCCCTTCTGCAGGCGGCGTTCCGCGAGTTCCACCGTCGCGGGCTGAAGACGGCCGGCTTGTCGACGGAGTCTCGAACCGGCGCTCGCGGCGTGTACGAGCACGTCGGGATGAGTGTTACGCGCTCGTTCAAGAGGTACTCGAAGGACCTCTGACGCGACTTGGCGGTGGCCGCGGGATTCGAACCCGCGAGGCGGTTGCCCGCCTACACGCTCTCCAGGCGTGCCCCTTCGTCCGCTCGGGCAGGCCACCGGGCAGAGTGTACGGACGTTGGGCGCGCCGGCGCTTAGGGTTATCGCGGTGGCCGCGGGCCTTGGATCGAGCATCTCGACGCGGCATCGTCGGGTCATCCTCGGGATCGTCCTCCTTTGCGGCGCAGCCGCACGAACGCTTCCACTTCTCGTCGCGAACGGACCGCAAGCGACCTCAACCTTCGACGAGGGCATCTATCTGGCGTCGGCCGGCGTCTTCTCGGAAGGATGGATGCCCTACCGGGACTTCGCGTTCCTTCACCCGCCGGGCATCCTGTTGCTGCTTCAGCCACTGACGGCGCTTGCACATGGCCCGTTTGGCTGGGACGACGCCCTCGTCGTAGGGCGCTGGGTGGGAGTTGCGCTGGGAACCGCGAACATCCTCCTCATTGCGCTGCTTGCAGAGCGTTGGCGTGGGTGGGTCGCGGGCGTCGTCGCTGGAACGCTGTACGCGACCAACGGTCCGGCTATCGGAATCGATCGTCACATCTTGTTGGAACCTGCCGTCGCCGCGGCGATGCTGTGCGCTGCGCTGCTGTGGTTACCGCGATCCGATGGGGTGAGCACGCGACGCGCCGTCGAAGCAGGTGCGCTCGTCGGCCTGGCCGCCACGATCAAGCTGACCGGCGGACTGGCGATCGTGGGGATCCTCCTCGCCGATCGGATCCGGTCTCGGTGGCGACAGCGGGCAGCCGCCGTCGGCGCTGCCGTCGCGGTCGTTGGTCTGATCGTGATCCCGTTCGTCATCGTTGCCGGGATCGGCGATGTTTGGCGACTCGTCATCGAGACACAGCTGGAAAGACCCGGCGGAGACGTAATCGGCGGAAGCCTGATGAGTCTTCGTGATCGGCTCCGCCATGTGACCCTCTTTGGCGTCTTGAACGTCGCCTCCGTCCCCGGTGTTGTGCGACTCGTCGCCGTCGTGGCGGTGGTCGTCGCCATCGGTTGGGCGTGGGTTCGTGGGGGCCGGCACGGACGCTTCTGGGCGGCTGTCACCGTCGTGACATCTCTTGCCGTTTTGATCGCGCCCGATTACTACGATCAGTACGGGGCGTCGGTCGCACCCCAGATCGCCATCGTCTTCGCCGCTGGCGCCGTCGCATCACTCGAGTACCTGCGGCGTTACCGCGTGGTCATCGCACGCGCGGCCGCGGTAGCGCTCGTAGCCGTGCTCGCCTCGGGGATCGCCGTCGTGCTCCGTTCGCAGATAGTCACACTTCGGAGCGGAGCGCCGGACATTGGGGCGCTCTTCCGCGCTCAGCTGGGGCCGGGCGACTGCGTCTCGTCCGACGCTCCCTACCTTGTCATCGCCGCCGACAGGCTGCCGCAGCCCGACGCGACGAGTGGCCCGCTCGTGGATCCATTCGGAGAGATGCTGGCGATCGCGCTCGAACACAGCTCGACGTGGCCTTCGACCTCGGCGGCTCTCCTTGCCCAACCGGCGCAGCAGCGCCTTCGCACTGCGCTTGCGGAATGCTCACACGTGGCGTTGACGGCGCGACCGGAGGACCACGTCCGCTTTACCGCTGACACCGCACGCTGGTTCACCGAGCGCTACGTGCTCGTCCTGGACGGACGCGATCGGCCGACGCTGTGGGTCCGGCGCGCTTAGGAAGTCCTCGCCGACAAGCCGAGGTCGGAAAGCACGCGACGCGCCTCGGCCGCCCTCTCAGGGGGCGCGGTCACGTCGTAGCTGTCGGCCGCCATCGCGCTCACGGAGTCGAAGTCACGAGCGCCTCGGGTCATCCATTGACCCAGTAGTCCGAGAATCGTTCCCCAGAACGCTCCGATGAGGATTCCGTACAGGCCGAGCACGATCACCGACTCCGCGGGCGCGAACCAGTCGAGAAGCCAGAAGATCAACCCGAAGACGAGCCCGATCATCGCGCCCGAAGCGGCGCCTTGCAGGGCGGCGCGACCGTAGTTCATCGGTCCCGTCACGCGCTCGATGACGCGCAGACCCCTGCCTTCGATCGCGAGCCCTGCCACGTCGAAATCACGGTCGGCGAGCGCGTCCACTGCTCGCTGAGCGTCTTCGTAGCGGTCGAAGGACGCGATCACCTCACGGTCCGTCGTTCGGGACTGCATGGCTCCCCCCTCCCCTGGTTGCCCAGCGAGCACGAGACCGTTATACGCCGATTCGTCAAGACGCATCGCCACGGCCATCGAGGCCGGTGACGCAAGATCCGCGGGGCCGGTCGAGGAAATGGCTGTGGGACTAGGTCTCGTGTTCGAGGCGGCTCGCCATTGCATCGTGGATCCGCTTTGCGACGGCGGGCATGGCCGCCTCCATCTCTCGGAACTCTGTCCCGAAGAGCACGAACAGCGTCACGGGTGAGGTGGCGATGACGTCCGCGGTTCGTCTCCCCTCGCCCAGCAAGGCCATCTCACCGAAGAAGTCGCCGCGAACGAGGTCGCGGAGCGATTTGCCGTTGTGCTCGACGCGTGCGGTGCCCCGATCGATCACGAAGAATGTGTAGCCCGACGCGCCCTCCGGGACGAGTCGTTCTCCGGGCTGGGCCGTCCGGATCTCGAGCCAGCCGGTCAGTCTCTCGATCTCCCTGCCATCAAGCGAGGCGAACAGGTCGTGGGCGCGAACGTCCGCAGGATCTGGGTGCATAAGAGGATCCGTCACCCTTTCCGTCGCGATCGCCGCACGCTAGCGGCCGGCGAGCCGTTCGTCCACGGGTCCTACCTCTTCGTTCACGGTCCGGCCGCGCAGCGTTCAACTGCGGCGGCCGTCCCGTCGTTCGGGACACATGCCGGATTGGGAGGCGCGTGACTCGTCTATACCGTTGACCAGGCATTTCGTGCTAGAGCGCCGGTTGCCGCGGTTACCCGGTGACGGCGTCGCGAGCGAATGGTCTAGAACTGGGGCCGCGAGCTCGCCTAGCTGTGTCGCCCTCCCGCCATAGCATGCCGAGGCGAGATGGCACACATCCGCGACTCAGACCTCGAGCGATACCTTCGCGTCTTCCACGACACGTACTTCGAGACGGCGAGCGACGTCCTCCCAAAGGACCTGAGTGACGAACTCCTGCGGTCGACGCTCTACGAGTCCGCAGCGATCCGAGCTTGTATCTCGACTCACGCTCGAGGTGGAGTCGGATGGGAGTACACGGCTGAGCCCGGTGGAGAGGTATCCGTTACCCACGGAAGTGCACCAATCGAGAACCTGTTCTTCGGCTACCCACCAGCGCTTGCGCGCCACCCCTTCACCTTCTTCAGGGCTGCTGGGCCGCTCACGCTGGGCGGAGGCGTCTGGCGGAACGGGCGGTTGTTCGAGCTCCAACCCGGAGCATTCGTGAAGTTTCACGACCTGATTCTCCAGACCGGGAGGTGGGAGCGGGCCGTCAGATATGCGGAGATTTCAACAGACCGAACGCAAGAGTTTTGGTCGGAACTCAACGCGGTCTCCCGCGCGAAGGACGAGCTGCTCATTGCAGTGGTAGACAGAATGCGGATTGAGGAGTCGCAACCGATATCGCTGAACGAGTACTTGCGGCGGAAGAAGGAGAGCCAGGTTCTCGTCTGTGGCGACTACAACGCGGGTGCCGAGAGGCTCGATGAAATCACGCACCTCGTTGCGGAGGCGGGATACGAACCGATCCGGCTCGACGAGGTCAACGAGTTCCCCGAGTACGATCTCCGTCAGAAATTTGAGGCGGTCGCTCCGCTCATGCGGTTCATCGTGATTGACGACTCGTCACCTGCAGGCCAAATCGCGGAGGTGGTGCTCGCAGAAAGAGGGCGATGGGTAACCCTCGTGTTGCGAATGAGCGGTTCGACGAGTTCGTTCATGACCCGCGGCGCTTCCGCTACGTCGACCGCAATCCGCGAAATGGAGTATTCAGAAGACGAGCTCGGTGAAACCCTAAGCTCGGGACTTGATTGGGCGGAAAAAACGCGAGCTCAGCTAGGGGCAGCCAGAGACGCCACTTTCCCCTGGCGCACACCACCCGAGATGCTGACCGAACTCCATGAGCGCCCAGACGAAGACAACGGCGCGCCTGCTGAGGCTTGATAGGCGTCGAGTGGGCAACCTCGCGGGGGACGCCGAGAAGTTCGCGAATCGCAGACGCGCATGACGGCCTCTCCCGAGTGGTAACCCCGATGGTTACCACCGCCGATAGAAGGCGTATCAAGCGGAGGCGGCGTGATTCGAACACGCGAGGGGCGGTTTAGGCCCCTAACCGCTTTCGAGGCGGTCCCGTTCGTCCACTCCGGCACGCCTCCGGGGCGAGTCTAGCAAGCAGCCCCCCGGGCTCCTGTGGCAGGATTCCGCCGATGAACGCCGAGCGGCTGAAGCGCATCCCGCTGTTCAGAGACCTCTCGCGCCGCGACCTCGAGCGCCTCGCCCGGTGGGCAGACGAGGTCGACGTCAAGGAAGGACGCGATCTCATCGATCAGGGGTCGTTCCCCCACGAGTTCATGGTCATCGAATCCGGCACCGCCGAGGTCCTCGTCGATGGCGAGCACGTCGCCGACCTCGGGGAGGGCGAGTTCTTCGGCGAGATGGCGCTCCTCGTCGAGCAGCGCAGGACGGCGACGGTGACCGCGACGTCCGATCTCCGCGTGATTGTGATGCACGAGCGCGACTTCCGAGCGATGGAGGACGAGATGCCAGGGGTGGCCGCTCGGATCAAGGGCGTCATGGACGAGCGCCGGAAGAGCGACGCCACGCGCGCCCGAGAGAGCTGACCGCTCCCTCGAAGTCACCTCGTGCATCGGTCGCTCGACATGACAACCTCGTCGACCGCCGGAGTCGATCTCTCCTCTCAAGACCGGAAGACGGCTTCGTGCGTTATCGGGTGGAGCAGCGGGCGCGGATGGGTTTCCTCGCTGGAAGTCGGCATCACTGACGAGGCGATCAATCGGCTTCTCACTGACGACGACATCGCGAAGACGGGTCTGGACGTTCCGTTCGGCTGGCCAACGGCATTCGCCGACGCAGTGTTCCATCACTCGAAGAATGGCGACTGGCCCAGCAGCTACAGCCACGCCGATATCCGCGCGTTCCGGTTCCGTCGAACGGACATCCACGTCTGGCAGCAAACCGGCCTGTGGCCGCTGTCCGTCTCGACCGATCGGATCGGCATACCGACCATGCGCGCCGCAGCGTTCTTATCAGCAGGGCGCGTTCCGCTCGACGGGTCGGGCCGTATCGTCGAGGTGTATCCGGCCGTCGCGCTGCGCCAGTGGGATCTTCCGTTCAAGCGGTACAAGGGTGAGAACCATCGAGCCGAACGCGCGGCGCTGCTCGCCCAGGTCGTCGCCGCGACGCGCGACTGGCTGTCGATCCCGACACGGTTTCAGGCTCTGTGCGAGCACTCCGACGACGCGTTCGATGCACTGATCGCTGCGCTCGTGGCTCGTGCGGCCGCATTGAAGGAAGTCATCGCCATTCCCGACGCGGAGCGCGAAGCAGCTTCACGCGAGGGATGGATCCACATCCCGAAATCGGGATCACTGTCAATGTTGCGCGGGCCCGTGGGGGTTGTGCTAACTAGCGCCTCGCCTCAAAGAACTGCCTGAGGAGCCTGGCAGCGTCAGACTCCAACACACCCGATTCCACCTCGAGCCGATGGTTCAGTCGTGGATCGCGTGTGAGATCGCCGAGCGATCCGGCGAAGCCCGCCTTCGGGTCGATCGCGCCGAACACGAGCCTGTCGAGCCTCGCCAGCACGAGCGCGCCGGCGCACATCGCGCACGGCTCGAGCGTCACATAGATCGTGCAACCCGTGAGTCGCCACGACCGCAACGATGCGGCCGCCGCTCGAATGGCCAAGATCTCGGCGTGCGCCGTCGGATCGTTGTCCCGTTCTCGAGCGTTCCCCGCGCGGCCGAGGACGTCGCCGCCGCGCGCGACGACCGCGCCGATCGGCACGTCGCCCCACTCCAGCGCGAGTCTCGCGTCCTCGAGCGCGAGGTCCATCATCGCTCGGTCGCGTCGCTCTGAGGCGAGCTCGAGGCCCATCAGTAGGCGTCGAGATCGCGCAGTCGCTCGTCCGAGATACCGAAGAAGTGCGCGATCTCGTGCTCGACCGTGTGGACGATCGCGCGGCGGAGCTCGTCCTCGTCACGTGCGATGCCCGAGATCGTCCGCCTATACAGCGTGATCGTGTCGGGGAGAACGCCGGCGTAGTACTGCCGTTCGGTGAGGGGGATCCCGTGGTATCGGCCGAGCAGGCCCGGCTCACCCGGCGGAGGTCGTTCCTCGACCATGATCTCGACGTTCTCGAGACGCTCGAGCACCCACGGTGGCATCGAGTCGACCGCCTCCGCGACGAGCTCCTCGAACCTGTGGCGATCGACGTTCACGAACGCGCCTTGAGGGCGAGCGCGCCGATCGACTCGAGCACGACACGGTGCGCGAGCATCGCGGTGATCTCGCTCTTGTCGTACGGCGGTGATACCTCGACAACATCCATCCCCACGAGGTCGACCCGGCCGACGATCTGACGGACGGCGCGGAGCATCTCGCGCGCCAGGATCCCGCCCGGCTCGGGCGTGCCCGTTCCCGGCGCCATGCCCGGATCGACGACGTCGATGTCGACCGAGAGGTACACGCAATCGGGACCATCGAGCGCTTCATCGATGGCGTCGGCGATCACCGCTTCGGCCCCGCGCTCCTCGATCTCCACCATGGTGTGCCACCGGAATCCCTGCTCGCGCATCCACTCGAACGTCTCGCGCTCTGGCCAGTGGCCGCGAAGGCCGATCTGCACGAAGTTCCGCCCTGCTACCCAACCCTCTTCCAGTAGGCGGCGCATCGGGGTGCCGTGCGACAGCAGCGAACCCCACACATCGTTGCCCGTGTCGGCGTGCGCGTCGAAGTGCACCATGCCGACCGTGCGCGGGTGCACGTGACGGGCGACCGCGGCTGCGGAGGGATAGGTGATCGAATGGTCTCCCCCGAGCACGATCGGGATCGCGCCGGCGCGAGCAACTCGAAGCACCTTCTCGTGGATGACGCGATGTGCCCGCTCGAGTCGGGACGGAACGACCGGAGCGTCGCCCGCGTCGACGACGACAAGCTCGCGGAACGGCTCGACCTCGAGCTGGATCGACCACGCTTCGGTGGTCCCCCAGTGGTACGGCGCCTCGCGGATCGCCCGTGGCCCGAACCTCGCGCCCGCACGAGCGGACGTCCCGTCGTCGAGCGGCGCTCCTACGATGGCCACCTGCGCTCCTGCTTGACGGATCGCGTCCTCGTCGGTAGCCCACGGCAGCTTGTGGAACGAACCGCGCCAGTCGGTGTGGTACGGCAGTTCCTGCCAGCCGAACTCGTCGAACTCGTCACCCTCGGCCTGGAGCTCGCTCTGCTCGATGCGGAAGTCGGGCGCGTCGGTCACGGCAGCCGCACGCTAACCGCGACGCACGCAGCGCGTCCACGGACCGCGCGCAGCCCCGATAGCCTTACGCCATGCCGCCGAGCGCGCTGCTCACTGACCTGTATGAGCTCAACATGGCCGCGAGCTACCTGCGCCGGGGGATGCGACAGGAGGCAACGTTCAGCCTGTTCGTCCGGACGCTGCCGCCCACACGGGGGTTCCTCGTGTCGGCCGGCTTGGAGCCGTGCCTGGAGTTCCTGGAGACGTTCGACTTCCCTGAGCGTGACCTCGACTATCTAGAAGAGGTTCTGAACTTCCCGCGTGACGTGGTCGACGCGTTCGCGGGACTTCGGTTTCAGGGTGAGGTGTGGGCGGTTCCGGAGGGACGGATCGTCCACGCCGGCGAGCCGCTCCTAGAGATCACCGCTCCGATCGCCGTAGCCCAGCTCGTCGAGCCATTCCTTCTGAATCAGATCACCTTCCACACGACGATCGCGTCGAAGGCCGCGAGGTGCGTGATCGCAGCGGACGGGCGCGACGTGGTCGACTTCGCGCTCCGGCGGACACAGGGCCTCGAGGCGGCGATGACGGTCGCCCGGGTGAGCTCATTCGTCGGATTCTCGTCCACCAGCAACGTAGAGGCGGCGCGCCAGCTCGGGCTGAAGGTCGCGGGCACCATGGCGCACTCCTATGTCGAGTCGTTCCCGACGGAAGCCGAGGCGTTCCGAACCTTCGCGCGCGATTTCCCCGACCGCACGACGTTCCTCGTCGACACCTACGACACGCTGAACGGCGTACGAGCTGCGATCGCTGTGATGAAGGAGCTGAATCTGTCGGACCATCTCGGAATCCGGATCGACAGCGGAGACCTGGGCCAGCTGAGTCGAGCCTCTCGCGAGATCCTCGACGACGCCGGGCTCCACGAGGTCCGCATCTTCGTCAGCGGCGGACTCGACGAGATCGAGGTGGATCGGTTGGTGCGGAGTGGCGCTCCGATCGATGCGTTCGGTGTCGGCACTCGCGTCGGTGTTTCAGCCGACGCGCCATCGCTCGATTCCGCCTACAAGCTGGTCGAGTACGACGCTCGGCCGATGATGAAGCTCTCGTCGCAGAAAGCCACGTCGCCCGGTCGGAAGCAGGTGTTCCGCGGCCCCGACGGCGACACGATCGGGTTACGTGATGAGACGCTCCCTGCCGAGAGCGAACCTTTGCTCGTCCCGGTGATGACGGATGGACGCCGAACCGGCCCGCACCGAACCCTGGAGACCGCGCGCGGCCTGTTCCACGCAGATCTCGAACGGCTGCCACAGCCGATGAAGGCGATCGAGCGGCCCGACCAGCACGTGCCGCGGGTCTCGGACGCGCTGCTGCAGCTGACTCAGGAGGCGCGTTCGGACGCGCTCAAGCGCGCAGCGGTCTTGTAGGCGCTACGCGTTCACCAACAGACCCCGCCTGCTTCGCACGCGCCGGTCGACGGCGCCGAACAACGCTTCGACGGACATACCGACGATGATGATCATCAACATCACCGCAAAGATGTTCCTCGTCGAGAAGATCTGCCTGTTGGCGTCGAGCAGGTGGCCGAGGCCCTTACCGCCCGTCGAGATGAGCTCTCCCGCCATGAGGGCACGCCAAGCGAGCGCCCACGCCGATTGCAGTCCTCCGAGATAGGCGGGAACGGCCGCAGGCAACACCACCCGCCGGTAGAGCGTCCAGCGACGCGCGCCCAGTGTCCTACCGGCGCGAACCAGGAGCGGCGGCACGAGGCGGATCGCCGATGCCGCCGCTATAGCGACCGCGGGGATCGAGGCGATGACGACGACGAACAATATGGCGCGCTCGTTCAGCCCGAACCAGATGATGGCGAGGGGCAGCCACGAGATCGACGGCAATGCCTGGAGCCCGGACATCAAGCTCCCGACACTTCGCTGAATCCACGCCGAGGCGGCCATTGTGAGACCGAGGGCGGTTCCGATCAGGATGCCGATACCGAGTCCGACGATCAGACGGATCACGCTCGCCTGCGCGGCGTCGAGGATCGATTCCCTCGGCGGCGACGGTTGCGCGAAGTTCTCGGCGAACGACGCGATCACCGAGTCCGGAGCCGGAACCACGCTCTCGGAGAACAGGCCGGAGATGGAGATGAGCCACCAGATCAGCAGGAGCCCACCGACGGCGGCCAGGCGCGGCAGGATCTGCTTGGCGACGTTGGACCATGTTGCGCTCGACCCGGCAACGTCAGACCACCTCGCGCTCGCGCTGGACAACTTTCTCCACCTCCTTCAGCAGGTGCTCGTGGATGTCGACGACGACCTTGCCCAGGAGCACGTCCTCGAATTGCCGCGGCCGCGGCGCCGCGATGCGGTGCTCGGCGACGAACGACCCGGGCGGCGCGGACATGAGGACGACCCGGTCGGCCAGAAAGACGGCCTCACGCACGTTGTGCGTCACGAAGATGAACGTGTTGCGGACCTCCAACCACACCTCCTGTAGCTCGTGCTGGAGGATCTCTCGCGTCTGGGCGTCAAGCGCCGCGAACGGCTCGTCGGCGAGGAGCACCTGAGGCCGGCAGGCCAGCGCCCGCGCCAACGCCGCCCGCGAGCGCATCCCGCCCGACAGCTCGTGGGGCTGCGCGTCGGCGAACCGCCGGAGATGGACGCGGCGGAGCCAGTGCATGGCGATGTCGCCGCGTTCGTCCTTCGGGGTGCCGATCAGCTCGAGGGCGAACTCGACGTTGCGGCGAACGCTGAGCCACGGGAACAGCGCCGGGTCTTGGAACAGCACGGCTCGATCCGGTCCCGGCGCCTGGATAGGCCGCCCCTCGATGAAGAGCTCGCCCGTATCCGGCCGGTCGAGCCCGGCGAACAGGTTCAGCAGCGTCGTCTTCCCGCAGCCCGATGGGCCGATCAAGCAGATGAACTCCCCAGGCGCGACGTCGAGGTCGACCTTGCCGAGCGCGCGCACCACGTCACCTCGTTGGTTGCGGAACGTCTTCGACACGCCCCGCGCCGAGAGCTTCGGGGTACCGTCGCGCGCCTGGGGCTCGACGAGCGAGAGCTCGGGTCTCATGCCACGACCTGGATCAACGGGACGTCCATGCCGTTGAGGACGTCGTTCAGTGGCTCGAGCCTGAACAACGCCGTCATGTCGACGGGCTGGGTGTCGAGGTATCCGAGCGAATACGCGTTCGCCGCCCCCTGGATCAGGCTGGGCGCGATGGGATCCCACGTGAACGTGAGCTTGTCCCACGCCGTGTCGACGACTGACTGATGGAGCGATGGCGCTCCGGCGTTGATCAATCCAGCCTGCGCGGCCGCCTTGGCTGCTTCCGGATCGTCCTCGATCGCCTGGATCGCCTGGACGTTCGCCTCGACAAGCCTGGCGACGACGTCGGGGTGGGCCTCCATGTACGTCGTGTTCACGGCGAGGACGGTCGTGACGAACTCCCCGTTCGGCCACAGGTCGGCTTCGTCGACGAACGGCTCGGCCAGACCCTCGGAGATCAGGAGGCTTGGGTAGGGCTCCGGCTCCCACGCCCCGTCGACCTGTCCGGCCTGGAACAGACCGAGGAGCTCGGGGTTGTCGACGGCGGCTACGGAGACCTCGCCGCCCTCGTCATTCGCCTTCAACCCCTGCTCGTGGAGCCACGTGCGAAGCGCGACGTCCTGCGTGTTGCCGACGCCCGGTACCGCGATCCGCTTGCCGTCGAGATCCTCGGGCGATTCGATCCCCGCGCCGGTGCGCACGACGAACGACGCGCCGCCAGACGTGACGCCGGACACGATCGCGACGCGCGAATCGGGCTGCAGGTACAGCGCCGTAGCGGGGCCGGGGCCGATGTACGTCGCGTCGATCGAGCCGGACTGGATGGCGGCGCCGGCGTCCGAGCCGGAGTTGAAGTACGTGACCTCCACGTTCGTCGGCGCGAGGACGTCTTCGAAGATCCCCTGCTCGAGCGCGATGTAGCCCGGCGCGTGCGTCAGGTTCGGGAAGATCCCGAGCCGGAGGACGCCCTCCTCCCCTCGAGCGCGTTCATCAGAGCTAGCGCATGCCCCTGCAACGAGCGCCGTTGCGGCGAGTACCAACACCGCCTTTCGCATCAACACCCTCCCTTGAAACGTCCCTTGAAACGCAAAAACGGCCGCGACACAGATGTGTCGCGGCCTCCAGTCGTCTGGTCAGCCTGCCGAACGGTTGAACACTATCGAGGGCGCGCGAGGGCTGTCAACGAAGCGCGCGTTACCGAAGACGGAACTTCTCGGCCATCTCGATCTGGACGACCTTCCCGTCCTGCACGACGAGCAGGATCGTTCCGAACTCGATGCGCCGCAGGACCTCCACGACCTTGTGGAGCACGGCTCCCTCCTCCTCGGTCAGGTCCTCTACACGCTCGACCGGATGTCCATCCTTCGCCGTCACGGACGGACGGTATCCCAGATGCGGCGTCGCGGCCGCAACGAGCCGACCACGTTCTCCACACGAACGTGACGAATGACGTGTCTAGAACGTCACTACCACGCGTACGCCTCGGGCGCCGGCCCTCCGGGACCGGGGAAGATCTGGTCGAGCCGCCGCATCGCCTTGTCGTCGAGTCGAAGCTCGAGCGAACGCATGGAGCCGTCGAGCTGTTCCATCGTCCTCGGTCCGATGATCGGCGCCGTGACGACGGGGCTCGCCAGAAGCCACGCGAGCGCGACGTCGGCGGGGCGCTCGCCGAGATCAGCGCAGAACTTCTCGTACGCCTCGATCCGATCGCGGTGCTTGTCCAGCTCCTCCTGAACGCTCCCCCTCGACCGCCGGCCCCCCTCGAGCTTCTCGAGCACGCCGCCCAGCAGACCGCCGCCGAGTGGGCTCCACGGGATGACCCCCATACCGTACGCCTCGCACGCGGGGAGCACTTCGAGCTCGCTGTCGCGGTCGACCAGGTTGTACAGGCACTGCTCGGAAACGAGACCGAGGAAATGGCGTGCCTTCGCGGCCTCGTTCGCCCGCGCGATGTGCCACCCGGCGAAGTTGCTCGAACCGACGTACAGCACCTTGCCCTGCTGCACGAGCGTTTCGAACGCCTGCCAGATCTCGTCCCACGTCGCCGGCCGGTACACGTGGTGCATCTGGTAGACGTCGATGTGATCGGTCTGCAGACGGCGAAGGCTCCCCTCGCACGCGTCGCGGATGTGTCGCGCCGACAGCCGCGAGTCGTTCGGCCACTTGCCCATCTCGCCGTAGACCTTCGTGGCGACGACGACCTTCTCCCGCCGTCCGCCGCCTTCGGCGAACCACTTGCCCACGATCGTCTCGGTCGCGCCGACGCCCTTCGAACGGCCGTAGACGTTGGCGGTGTCGAAGAAGTTGATGCCGAGGTCGATCGCTCGGTCCATGATCGCGAAGCTGTCCTGCTCGGACGTCTCGGGCCCGAAGTTCATCGTTCCGAGACAGAGCGGGCTGACCTTGAGACCGAGCCGGCCGAGGTGCACGTACTCCATCAGGCCCTCCTCACGTCGTGAGGATTCCATTGCACCACTTCACGTCGTGACGGGAGCACCCTCCGGTTCGACAGGAACCGCCTCGAGTGAACCATCGCGTTCGGGAGCGCGCGCACCCGGATAGAACATGAACGCGAGCGTGAGCGCCCCACCGATCACGCCGGCCGCGATCAGAGTCGCGTCGACGCCGAACGCGTCGGCGGCGGGACCGACGATGGCGAACGACGCCGGCACCCCAGCGATCGAGATCATCCAGTCCAGGCTCGAAACGCGTCCGAGAAGGTGTGACGGCACGAGCCGCTGCAGGAGCGTGTACCAGATCACGATCAGGATCGTGATCGACGTCTCCGCGACGAGCGCCACGAGCATGGCCTGCCACACGCTGGTCACGACACCGAACCCCGCCGTGGCGAACATCCCGACCGTCCACGCGATGTACAAGACCGTGACGGCTCGGCGAGGGATCCGGCCGCGCTGTCCCAAGACGATGGCCGCGGTGACGGCCCCCACGCCCCCGGCTCCGTAGACCAGTCCGAGCGCCGCGGCCGAGCCGCTCAGGTCGTTTCGCACGACGTACGGCACGAGCACCTCCCACGGTCCCCACGTTGCGAGCAAGCTCACGGTCGCGGCAACCATCGACACCCAGAGCCACGTCCGGCCGCGTACGTAGCGGAGGCCCTCGACCAGATCCGCCCAGGGCGACGTCCGCTCCTCCTCGGATCTCGGCACGTGACGCGTGCGCATGGCGAAGATCATCACGGCCGAGAACGCGAACGTGCCGGCGTCGGCAACGAAGGCCCAGCCCGGTCCGATGCTCGCCACCAGGGCGCCGCCGACGAGCGGTCCGATCAGCGTCCACGAAATGGGGCGGACGAACTGGCCGAGCGAGTTCGCCTGTACCAGCAGGTCGTCCGGGACGATCGTGGGCACGATCGAGCTGAACGCCGGTGCGAAGATCGCCTGCCCGGCGCCGTACACGACCACGAGCAGGATCAGGATCGGGAGCGTCAAGACATCGACGATCGACAGGTAACCGATCGTTCCGATTGCAATGCCGCGGATGACGTCGCCCGCGATCATGAGGTGCCGACGGTCGAGTCGGTCTGAGAGCACGCCACTCGCGAGCACCAGCACGACCTGCGGCAGGCTCCACGCGATCCCCACGGCGGCAAGCGCCGACGGCGAGTTCGACAGGTCGTACGTCTGCCAGGCGATGGCGATGATGTAGATCCCGTCGCCGATGAACGAGATCGTCAGGCCGGCCCACAGCAGCGCAAAGTCGCGAACCCGAAGGGGCCGCAGGATGCCGATCCGGTCGACGAACGCCGAAGCGCGCCGCCGCAAGCCGAGACGCTCGAGGAGACCGGCCACGCCGAGGAGCATACGAGTGCGTTTCGAGGCCGCATTGACCGCAGGTTCGCGTACGCATCGTTACGCTCGGCGCTCTTCTCTCGAGGGGGGTTGAGCGATGAACGGGTTCCCGCGGTTCGATCTGGAAGGTCAGACGGCGCTCGTGACCGGCGCGGCGCGGGGGCTCGGCCGGGCGATCTCGCTGGCGCTCGCGAACGCCGGTGCAAACGTCGCGCTCGGCTTGCGTGACGTCTCAGCGGGTACTGACCTCGCGGACGAGATCGGTTCACTCGGCCGAACGGCACTCCCGCTCGCAATGGACGTTCGCCACCTCGATCAGGTGCGCGCCGGCATCGATTTGACCGCGGAGCGGCTCGGCCGCCTCGACATCCTGGTGAACAACGCGGGCGTCGCCCCGACGAACGCCGCGGAGGAAGTGAACGAGGCTGACTTCGACGACACGTTGCGGGTCAACGTGAAGGGGACGTTCTTCGCGAGTCAGGCCGCCGGGCGTCACATGATCAGGCAGGGCTACGGACGCATCGTGCACGTGAGCTCGCAGGCCGGGTTCGTCGCGCTCCCGACTGAGTCCGTCTACTGCATGACGAAGGCGGCGATCGTGCACCTTGCCAAGTGCCTGGCGGTCGAGTGGGGAGTGCACGGCATCACCGTGAATGCCGTTGCGCCGACGTTCATCCGTACGCCGGGAACCGAGAGCGCGTTGAGCGATCCGGCGTTCGAGGCAGAGATCGTCGAACGGATCGCTGCGTTGCACCGCATCGGCGAGCCGATGGACGTCGCGGGGACCGTTGTGTTCCTCGCCTCACCCGCCGCCTCGCTGATTACGGGCACGACCGTGCTCGTCGACGGGGGCTGGACCGCTCGCTAGCGTGCGGGACTCGCTTCAAGCCGTACGCGCGCCCGGAGGGAATCGAACCCCCAACCTTGTGGTCCGTAGCCACACGCTCTATCCGTTGAGCTACGGGCGCGTTCGAGCAAGACAGTCTACCGGGACGCTCAAGCGCCCCTCCCGAGCGCGCAGGCGGCACGACCCGGGCAAGACTTCGAACCCCCCGAACCCGTAGCATCGAAGGTCCGGCCCGCGACGTGGGAGGTGGGACATGAGCTCTCGTCTGAACCCGTACGTGATGTTCGACGGCAACGCGCAGGACGCGATGGAGTTCTACAAGGGCGTGTTCGGCGGCGATCTGCGATTGAACACGTTCGGTGAGTACGGCGTTCCCGAACCGGCCCTCGCCGACAAGGTCATGCACGCACAGCTCGAAACCGACCGTGGCTTCACGCTCATGGCGTCGGACCCGCCACCCGGCATCGATCGTCAACCCGGCAACAACATCTCGATCAGCCTGAGCGGCGAGGACGCCGACGAGCTGCGCGGCTACTGGGAGAAGCTCTCCATGGGCGGGACCGTGACCATGCCGCTGGAAAGGCAGATGTGGGGCGACGAGTACGGCCAATTGGTCGACAAGTTCGGGATCTCCTGGATGGTGAACATCGCCCAGCCTCAACAGGGCTAGGTCGTTTATCACCCGTTCGGCGCCATGGGTTAGCCATTTGACCGATGAGGAGGACCCTGCGCGCGGCCTACAGTGCGCGCATGTGGGGACTCTTCCTCGAGGAACCCAAGCAACGGCCTGTGGTGTGCGGCGAGTGCGCTCACTCGGAGTTCGTCCACGGCGACCGCGACCGACACTGTCTCTACTCGGGATGCATGTGCCGATCGTTCCGGCCAATCCTCGTGGTCCCGAGTACGTAGCCGAGCGAGAGAGATCGCCGGCTCACGAGTGTCTGCCGAAACTTCTTCGGCATGTAGCGCGCCCACGCGCTAACGTCAGTCGGGTACGACGAGTAGATGCCGCACGGGGGAAAGCCCCGTAACCAGTTCGCGCCACGTGGTTCCGCCGTCGTCCGACGCGTACACGCTCCCGTCGTTGGTACCGAACGCCGCAAACGAACCATCGTTCAGCGCATCGAGGCAATACGTGTCGATGTTGTCGTCGAACCACTCGGGGAGTCCCGACCGGCACTGCTCGAACGCGCCGTCCTCGAGACCGCCTCGATAGACGGCGCCGCGTCCGCCCCTCGGCCCGTTCGATGCCGAGACGAGCACCTGATCCCCATAAAGCACCACTGCTCTGCAGTATCGGGCCTCGAGTCCATCGCTGCGCAACGACCACGTTGCACCCTTGTCGGTGCTCATCGAGAGCCCGCGTGCGCCGGCCGCGAGGACGAGGCCTTCCGCCGTCGCGACCTGGTGGACATCTGCGTCGATATCGATCGTCGGGTTCCAGCTCGCACCGCCATCGGCCGTGTGCAGCACGCCGCCGACGTGAACGTTGACGTAGACGTCCTCTCCCCACTCGGAGATCGATCGCGTCGCCGGAGGTCCGCCCCACGGCGTGTACCAGGTGTCGCGTCCCTCGGCCGCGTCGAACGCCTCCACCGACTCGAGCGTCCCCTCGGCGAGCCTGAACAAGCGCGCCTCCGACGTGCCGACATGGATCGCATCGGTCATCGCAAGACACGTTCCCTCGACGCCCTCGAGCGTCGCGACGTGACGCCATCGATCGTCGGGGGCGTACCAGATCTCGGAACCCTCCACGATCGCCCACAGCTGCGGGCGATCGTCGCCGTCCCGGACGACTGCGGTCACCGGCCGACCCGCGTGCTGGATGGCCGCTAGCTCCTGGCCACGTGCATCGAATGAGCGAAGACCGTCCGGCGCGGCCGCGAGGATCCGGGGCATCCCGGGATGCTCTAACGCGATGGCAAGGGTTGTCTACTAGAGGCCGAAGCCCCGGCCCCAGTGAGACGGGACTTGCGGCATATCGCACACTTAAGGACTCTTGTGAATCTCCGGGTAGCTGATGTTCGGAAGGCGCCTCCTGGGTATGTACCGGGTCGGAAAAGGGAGGTGGGTATGGCAACGGCCTTATGGCTGCTCGCCCAAGGCGGGAAAGAGGGAACGACCGATCTGATCCTTTGGATCATCGCTGCCGTCCTCGTCATCGCGGGCATCGTGACGCTCGTGCGCGGTGGGGTTGTGCTTGGCATCATCCTCATCATCGCCGGCCTGCTCGTCGGGCCCGGAGGCGTGAGCCTGTTCGACTAGCAGATCCAATCGGTACCAACGCTGAAGCCCCTTAGAGGAACGGCTCCCCGGAACGCGACGGCGGGGCCGTTTCTCTGCGCTGTGCGGGCTCTTCCGCTCTCTGCGGAGACGGCGCGATTCGAACGCGCGAGGGACCTCAACGGCCCCTAACCGCTTAGCAGGCGGCTGCTTTCGGCCACTCAGCCACGTCTCCGGGGTGGATTCTACGGAACCGGGTGGCGCGGTCACTCCGCCTGAAGGCGCTGCCGGTACCCTCGGCGCATGCCGGACGTGGTGGTCGTCGGCGGGGGAATCATCGGCACGTCGTGCGCGTACGAGCTCGCTCGGCGCGGTGCCTCCGTCACATTGTTCGAGAAGGACGAGATCGCGGCTGGGGCGTCCGGCCGGAACCTCGGGTACCTGGACACGTCGAAGGATCCCGTACTGGCGCCGCTGGCTCGACGCACTCTCGATCGCTATCTGGATATCGCGTCCGAGACGCCCGTTCCGTTCTTCATGGACCGAAAGGCGATCGGGACGCTGGCGGTCACGCTCGACGAGGACGAGGTCGACGACCTCCGGGGATGGGCCGAGGCCGCTGCGGCGGTTGGTGTCACCGCCGAGCGCGTAGAACCAGCCGACGTTCGCCGGATCGAACACGAGCTCACGCCCGATGTCATCGA
The DNA here is from genome assembly GCA_035640355.1 of Actinomycetota bacterium. Taxonomy (NCBI): domain Bacteria; kingdom Bacillati; phylum Actinomycetota; species Actinomycetota bacterium. The sequence continues at coordinate 58,773 of DASQWI010000004.1, read as the reverse complement.
GGCGTACGTGCTCGAGGAAGGACATCGCGTCGATCCCGCTGCTTTGACGAGTGCGTTCGCAGCGCTCGCGGCCAAGCGTGGCGCGGACGTCCGACATCATCTCGGGGCGCGTCGCCTGATCGAACGGTCCGGGCGCGTGACCGGCGTCGTCACCGACGACGGCATCGTCGAGGCTGACGTCGTCGTGCTGGCGGCAGGGCCGTGGTCTGCTGCCATCGCGCGACCGCTCGGCGTGACGCTGCGCGTCGCCGGAGCGAGAGGCTGGCTCGTGCACTCGGCACCTGGTAGGCAACTCGTTCGTCGATGGATTCAGAGCGGTGCGAGGCGGTTGTTCGACGGTCAAGGCAGCCGATCCGATCCAAATCTCGTCGTGTCGCTGCAGGAGTTCGGCGAGGGCGTCGGATCGCACGACGTGTCACCGATGATCCAACCGGCTCCCGACGGTTCGATCCTCGCGGGGACGTCGCGGGAACCGTCGCTCGCCGCCGACTCGTACGACCTCGAGGTCGCACGGATGGTGGCGAACGAGGCGGTTCGGCTGATCCCCGCGCTCGCGGACGCACCGGTCATCGCGACGTGGTCGGGGGTGCGCCCGGTGTCGCCGGACGAACGTCCGCTGATCGGACGGGTGATGGAAGGCCTCGTCGTCTCGACGGGTCACGGTTCGGAGGGCGCGATCCTTGGTGGCGCGAGCGCGGAGCTCACCGCGGCGATCGTGCTGGGGGAGGAGCCGCCCTTCGATCGCGAGCCGTTCGACCCGTTGCGGTTCGAGCGCTAGGTCTTCGGCGGACGTCCGTACTTCTCGAGGATCTCGAGCGTTCGGTCGATCGGCAGGGCGTGCAGCACGTGGCCGTCGCGCCCGACCGTGGTCGTCGCCGCGAACAACGCATCGACGACCGCCTCCTCCACGGCCTCGACCGCCGCCACGAACAGGTCGTTGATCGATGCGCCCGGCGCGTTCCAGGCGGCGCCGTCGAGGAGCGTCCTCGCCTCGAACATCCCGTCGCGCGTCTCGAGCGGAAGCCGGTTCGCCGTCGAGAACGCGATCATCAGCTCACCCGAACCGTTGTAGGCCGTTGACCCGCACCGAGCCAATCCAAGCGCGCCGCGAGCCGCCAGACGCCGGCATTGATGCGGGAGAAGCGGAGCATCGGTTGCGAGCACGACGATGCACGAGCCCTCATCGTGCCCCTCGGGCATCAGGTCGCTGATCTCGCGACCGACGGGAACGCCGTCGATCCGAAGGAACTCTCGGTCGCCGAAGTTCGTCAGTACGAGGGCGCCTACCACGAACTCGGCCGGAACGACGCGAGACGCCGTCCCGATCCCGCCCTTGAAGTCCATGCACTGCATGCCGGTCCCGGCGCCGACGCACCCGACCGCGACGTCGCCTCCGCTCGCACCGTCGAGCGCCGCAAACACATCCGTATCGGAGAGCGGGAACGTCGTCACGTCGTTGAGGAACGAGTCGTCGCACTCGGTCACGACCGGCATGTCGCCGCCGGTGCTCGTCGTCGTGCGATGCCGCTCGGTTCGCCAGCGGACCGTGGCGTCGTACGCGCGGCCGATCGCCAGCGAGCTCGTCAGGACGATCGGCGAGTGCAGCAGTCCCCATTCGGCGATCTGGTTGATGCCGATGATCTCGCCATAGCCGTTCAGGATGTGCGTGCCCGCATAGACGCGTTCGGTCCACGGCAGCTCTTCGTGCGGAAAGATCGCCGTGACGCCGGTCCGGACGACGCCGCGACCGTCGGGATTCGGGTCGCGGATGACCGTGGCGTGGCCGACGCGTACGCCGTCGACGTCGGTGATCGCATTGCGCGTTCCGGTCGGCATCGTGCCGATGACGACTCCGAGCTCGCGCGGTCTGGCTCGCTCCACTCGACTGCCTCCCAACCGTTTCCGAACGAGGGCCGCCGGATGGTATCGCGCGGCGGTCCTAAGCGACGCCCTGCGTAGAATCGAGCTCGACATGCCCCTTCTCGCGCTCGGCGTCTCGTACCGCGCCGCGTCGGTCGACCTGCTCGAACGCCTCACGCTCGGCGACGACGACTTCACGAAGGCGTATCGGCGTGCCGCCGACGACCCCGCGATCGAGGAGGCTGCGATCCTGTCGACGTGCAATCGAGTCGAGGTCTACGCCGCGGTCCCCGGATACCACCCCGGCTTCCAGGCGTTGAAGCGACTGCTGTGCGAGTCGCGCCACGTTGCGCCCGGTGACATCGACGAGGCCCTCTATTCGCACTACGAGCTCGATGCCGTCGAGCACGCATTCACGGTGGCGAGCGGGCTCGACTCGATGGTCCTCGGCGAACCGCAGATCCTGTCGCAGGTTCGCGAGGCGCTGAAGCGCGCACAGAAGGAGGGAGCGGCAGGTCGAACGCTGACCGCGCTGTTCCACTCGGCCACCCGAACGGGACGGCGCGTTCGGACCGAAACCGGGGTGGGCGCGGCTCCGGACGCGTTCGTTTCGGCCGGTGCGGACCTCGCGGAGGCTGCACTCGGTGGCATCGCCGACCGAAACGCACTTGTCGTCGGCGCGGGACACATGGCCGCCCTCGCGGCGAAGCACCTCCGCGAGCGCGGTGCAGCGAACGTGCGGATCCTCAACCGATCGACCGAACGTGCGGCTCGGCTCGCGGAGCGGACCGGCTCGGACCACGGGTCACTCGATGAGCTTCCGAGCGCGATAGCTCAAGCCGACGTCGTCGTCTCGGCAACGGGCGCCGCCGGCACCGTCATCTCGGCATCCACGATCGGCGAACGCAAGCGCCCGCTGTTCGTCATCGATCTCGCGGTGCCGCGCGATGTCGAACCGGAGGCCGCAACGCTCGAGCACGTCGCACTCGTCGACGTCGCCGGACTTCGCGAAGCCGTCTCGGTTCGAACCGGCGGGGCGTCGCTCGAGATCGAGCGCGCGAACGCGATCGTCGGCGATGAGCTCCGCAGGTTCACGCTGCGACGTCGCGCCGAGCGGCTCGCGCCGCTCATCCACGCGCTCCGGCGTCGGGGGGACGAGATCGTGGTGTCGGAGCTCGAACGATTCCGCTCGGACCTCGGCTCATTGACGCCGGATGAGCGTGAGGCCGTCGAGACGATGGCGCGGGGGATCGTGGCCAAGCTGCTGCACGAGCCGATCGTTCGTCTGAAGGAGCTCTCCGAGCCCGGCACGCAGGACGCGCACGCCAAGCTCCTCGCCGAGCTGTTCGGTGTTGAACGGGTCAGGTGAAGCTCCGGATCGGCACGCGGCGCTCCAAGCTTGCGCTTGCGCAATCCGAGGAGGTCGCGACGGAGCTCGCCGCGCGCCGCGTCGTCTCCGAGCTCGTCCCGATGACGACGTCGGGAGATCGTGGTGGAAACCCGTACTCGGATCCCGCAGGTGTGAAGGGGCTATTCGTCACGGAGATCGAACGCGCACTCCGCGATGGCGAGATCGACCTCGCGGTGCACTCGGCGAAGGATCTGCCCGCGCGTGACGACGAAGACCTGGCGATCGCCGCAGTGCCGGAGCGTTTGTCGCCGCTAGACGTTCTGGTCACCCGTGACGGCGAGCTCGCCGCAGGTTCAAGGGTCGGGACGTCGAGCGTTCGGAGACAGTCGCAGGTCTTCCGGTGGCGCCCGGATGTGCTGGTGAAGGATGTTCGGGGCAACGTTGACACGCGGCTGCGAAAGCTCGCGGACGGTGAGGTCGACGCGCTCATCCTGGCGGCTGCCGGCCTCCTTCGGCTGCGTGTCGTCCCGGAGCACGCGCAGCCGATGTCGATCTCGGAGATGGTTCCGGCGCCCGGCCAGGGCTGCCTCGCGGTTCAATCGCGCACCGGCGACGAGGCGACGATCTCGGCCGTCGCGCCCCTCGATCACGCGCCGAGCCGTGACGCGCTCACTGCGGAACGAACGCTGATGCGCGCGCTCGGCGGCGGGTGCGCGTTACCCCTCGGCGCGTTCGCCGAACGCAAGGACGATGGGATGTGGATGGTGGCAATCGTGCTGACACCCGACGGCGGGCGGTACGCGCGCGCCGAGGCCGCGGCGGCAACGCCCGAAGAGGTGGCGGAGCTCGTTCGGCTCGATCTCGCCGCCAGCGGGGCGGACGAGATCCTGTCTCACGTCCGGCCGTGACGACGCGCCGGTCGGCGCAGCCACTCGCCGGTCGGACGGTCATCGTGACTCGCCCCCAAGAGCAAGCGGCCGATCTCGTTCGCCAGTTGGAGCGGCGCGGCGCCACCGTGATCGTCGCTCCGGCGATCGAGATCTTGTCCGTCCGAACGGCCGCGCTGACGCGCGCTTTGCGCGATGTGGCCGATGGTCGGTTCGACTGGGTGACGATCACGAGCCCGCGCACGGTCGACGTATTTCGCGAACACCTGACGCCTGGTGACGTTCGCGCCCGAGTCGCAGCGATCGGCGACGGGACGGCCGATGGGTTTCGGCGGTGGACTGGTCGCGACCCGGACCTCGTGCCGAAGACGTTCACGACGTCTGCGCTCGCGCGCGCGTTCCCGCGAGGTGACGGGCGTGTGTTGTGCGCGCGGGCCGACGTCGCGCCCGAAGGTCTCGAGGATGCGCTCGCGTCGAAGGGCTGGCATCCCGTACGGGTGAACGCATACCGAACGCGGTTCCCTCGTTCGCTGCCGAAGGACGCGCGCGACGCGCTGCGACGCGGCGAGGTCGACGCCGTCACGTTCACGAGCGCGTCCACGGTTCGCGGATTCGTGCGGGCGTTGGGAGCCGTGAAGGGTGCACCGAAGGTCGTCTGCATCGGTCCCGTAACCGCCAAGGCGGCGCGCGAGCACGGGTTGACCGTTCACGCCGTCGCAAAGCCGCACACGGTCGAGGGCCTCGTCGCAGCCGTCGAACGGGCTCTCGCGTCGCGAACCCGTAGGTAGACTCGGGATCGTGAGCGGGTTCCCTCGACAACGGCCGCGCCGGATGCGTCGTACTCCAGCCCTACGCGCGCTCGTCCGCGAAACCGACCTCTCTCCGCGACACCTGATCGCGCCGCTGTTCGTGAAGGAAGGCGTCCCGGATCCGGTGCCGATCGCCTCGATGCCGGGTCAGTTCCAGCACACGCTCGAGTCGCTCCGGAAGGAAGCGGCCGAGATCGCCTCGCACGGCGTGCTCGCGTTCATGCTGTTCGGCGTCCCCGAGCGCAAGGGTCCCGAGGGATCGGAGGCGTGGAATCCCGAGGGGATCGCGCAGAAGGCGCTCCGAACGCTTCGCGCCGAGCTCGGCGACGAGCACGTGGTGATCGCGGACCTGTGTCTCGACGAGTACACCGACCACGGACATTGCGGTGTGCTCGACGAGAACGGCAACGTCGACAACGACGAGACACTCGAACGCTACCGGCGCATCGCGCTCGCCCAAGCCGAGGCAGGAGCGCACATGGTCGGGCCGAGCGGAATGATGGACGGCCAGGTCGCAGAGATCCGTGATGCGCTCGACGTCGGTGGCTTCGACCAAGTCGGGATCATCGCGTACGCGGCGAAGTTCGCCTCCTCCTTCTATGGGCCCTTCCGCGAGGCAGCAGAGTGCGCGCCTCGGTTCGGCGACCGAACGGGCTACCAGATGGACCCTCCGAACGCCGACGAGGCAATCCGGGAGATCGCGGCCGACATCGACCAGGGCGCCGACGTGGTGATGGTCAAGCCGGCGCTGCCCTATCTCGACGTGATCCGCCGCGCCAAGGACGAAACGCGCTTCCCGATGGCCGCGTACAACGTGAGCGGGGAGTACGCGATGGTGAAAGCCGCGTCCGCGAACGGCTGGCTCGATGAACGCAAGACCGTCCTCGAGATCCTGACGTCGATCCGCCGGGCCGGCGCCGACCTCGTCCTCACCTACCACGCGAAGGACGCGGCCGACTGGCTGCGCGACTGAGCCACCTCCAGCGCTTTCGGTAGCCTCGGTCCCGTGGGACCGTCGTTGCAGATCGTGTTCGACGCGAATGACGTACCGCGGCTCGTCGCGTTCTGGGAGGAGGCGCTCGACGGCTATGAGCAACAGCCGCCACCTCCTGGCTACGCGTCCTGGGAGGACTTCGCACGCGAGCAGGGGATCCCCGAGGAGCAGTGGGACTGGTGGGGCGCGCTCGTCGATACCGAGGGGACGCGACCGAGGATCCTGTTCCAGCGCGTCCCCGAAGGCAAGACGGCAAAGAACCGCGTGCACTTCGACATCAACGTTGGACAGGAGCTCGATGGCGACTCGCGGATCGTGCGCGTCAAGGACGAGGCCGATCGACTCGAAGCGCTCGGCGCCACCAGGCAACGGGAAGCGACCGAACGCGGAGAGTTCTGGATCGTGATGCAGGACCCGGAAGGCAACGAGTTCTGCCTCCAGTGACGAGCTCGGAGGAGTTGTTCGACCGCGCACGCCGAGTGATTCCCGGCGGGGTCGATTCGCCGGTTCGTGCGTTCGGCGCGGTCGGCGGTGTTCCGAGGTTCGCCGTTCGTGGCGAGGGCGCGTACATCTTCGACGCCGATGGAAACCGATACGTCGATCTCGTCCAGTCGTGGGGCGCGCTGCTATTCGGGCACGCACGCCCCGAGATCCTCAAGGCGGCGATCGACGCGGCCGAGCGCGGGACCACATTCGGCGTCCCCACGGAGCTCGAGGTCGAGCTCGCCGAACGCATCACCACGGTCATGCCCGCCGTGGAGATGGTTCGATTCGTCTCGTCGGGAACTGAGGCGGCGATGAGCGCGGTGCGTCTCGCCCGCGGCTTCACCTCCCGCGAAGTCGTCGTGAAGTTCGATGGCTGCTATCACGGACACTCCGACGCGCTCCTCGCGAAGGGAGCCGGCTCGGGCGTGGCGACGTTCGGGATCCCCGGCTCTCCCGGCGTCACAGAGGGCGCCGCGGCCGACACCCTTTCCGCGCCGTTCAACGACCTCGACGAGGTTCGAGCCCTGTTCGCCGAGCGGGGCGACGAGATCGCGGCCGTCATCATCGAGCCGGTCGCAGCGAACATGGGCGTCGTTCCCCCTAGGGTCGGCTTCCTCGAGGGAATCCGGGAGTTGTGCTACCGGCACGATGCACTGCTCATCTTCGACGAGGTCATCACCGGATACCGCGTGGCGTACGGCGGAGCCCAGGCTCACTTCGGCGTCGCCCCGGACCTCACCGTGCTGGGGAAGGTGATCGGCGGCGGCTTCCCGTGCGCCGCGTTCGGCGGTCGGCGCGATGTCATGGAGTTGCTCGCCCCGATCGGCCCTGTGTATCAGGCGGGAACACTCAGCGGGAATCCTGTCGCCATGGCCGCGGGCGTCGCCGCGCTCGACCTCGCTGCGGATCTCGACCCCTACGGGGAGCTCGACAGGACGGCCGAGACCATCGTCGATGGGCTGGCGAAGGCGCTCGCAGATCGGGGGATCCCCACGGCGATCAACCGCGTGACCTCGATGTTCAGCGTGTTCTTCTCCGATCAGCCGGTGACCGATTTCGAGGGGGCAAAGGCCGCCGACCACTCCCGGTTCGGGAGGTTCTTCCACCACCTGCTCGAACGCGGCGTCCACCTTCCCCCGAGCGGGTACGAGCTTTGGAGCCTCTGCACCGAACACGGCAGGGGGGAGGTCGACCGGATCCTCGCCGCCGCCGGCTCGTTCGAGGGCTAGCCAAAGCGGCGGCGGGAACGTTTCAAGGCGAGTCGGGGTTCATGAGGGTGAACCCATCCGAAGGAGGGGATGTTTCGCATGCGCACCGAGACCGCGACGTTCGGCGCCGGCTGTTTCTGGGGTGTCGAGTACGTCTTCGAGCGCGTCCCGGGCGTCCTGGCCACCGAGGTCGGGTATGCGGGCGGCCACACCGAGAACCCCACGTACCGCGACGTCTGCTCGGCCAGGACCGGCCACGCCGAGGTCCTGAAGCTCGAGTTCGACCCGGCGCTCGTCAGCTACGACCAGCTGCTCGAGGTGTTCTGGGCGATGCACGACCCGACGCAGGTGAACCGGCAGGGGCCGGACGTCGGCGACCAGTACCGCAGCTTGATCTTGACGCACTCCGACGAGCAGCAGCGGGCAGCTGAGGCTTCGCGCCAGAGGGCGCAGGAGCGGTTCAGCCGGCCGATCGCGACTCAGATCGAGCCCGCCGGTCCGTTCTACGGGGCGGAGGAGTATCACCAGCACTACTACGACAAGAACGGGCACGAGCCGTACTGCCACGTCATTCCGTGGGGGACGCTCCGTGAGCTCGGGCTTGTGAAGGCGAACGCCTAGCCCGGCGTTCGAACCACGCAGAACTCGTTGCCCTCGGGGTCGGCGAGCACGACGAACGGGTCGTTCGGATCTTCAGACACCCAAAGTCGCGTCGCTCCGAGGGCTTCGATCCTCTTCGCCTCCGCCTCCTCGTCCTGTGCGCCGAGATCCACGTGCACGCGGTTCTTGACCACCCTCCCCTCCGGCACCTTCTGGAAGCCGACGATGATCTTCCGATCGCCCTCGCCGTGGATGGAGGCCCAATCGTCCTCGTAGCTGTGGAGGTCGTAGCCCGTTGCCGACGCCCACCACCGGGCCAGCGACCGCGGGTCGGCGCAATCGATGACGACCTCGTGGAAGTGGACGGTCACCGAAGTCGGTCGGCTTTCGCGGCGAACACGAAGTCCGACTCGTGCAGGCCGTTGATCTTGTGCGTCCAGATGGTGAGCTTCACCTTGCCCCACGCGAGGTAGATGTCGGGGTGATGCCCGATCTCCTCGGCGAGCTCGCCGACACGGTTGGTGAAGTCGAGTGCCTCACGGAAGTTCTTGAAGGTGAACTCCTTCTCCAGGTGATGGTCGTCGACGACGCGCCACTCGTTGCCGAGATCGGCGAGGTACGGCTCGATCTGCTCATGGGTGAACGGCGGCACGCCGCCCTTGCACGGAACGCACACCATCGATGCGAGGTCGCGCTTGCTCATCGGGCTGATTCGGCGAGCCGTTGCCGCCAGATTCGGTCGGCGGCGTGTTCCGTCGAGATGTGTTCCGCATCGGCGATCCGGAAGACTTCGGTTGCCGTCTCGCCGATCGCCGCGATTCGTGCGTCACGCTCTTCGACGGTCTCGCCGAGCATCTCCAGCGACGCAAGGTGGATGATGCCGCCGGCGTTCACCACGTAGTCGGGCGCGTACAGGATCCCGCGCTGGGCGAACCGCTCGGCGTCCTCGGGTTCGGCGAGCTGGTTGTTCGCGGCGCCGGCCACGATCCGACATCGCAGCCGAGGGATCGATTCCGCGGAGAGAATGCCGCCGGTAGCGTTCGGAGAGAACACGTCGCATTCCGTCGCGATCGCGTCATCCGGTGCGACGACGTCGCCATCGACCTCGACGGCGAGCTCTTTCGCTCGGATCTCGTCCACGTCCGTAACGATGACGCGCGCGCCAGCGTCGGTGACGAGCCGCGCGAGGATCGATCCCACAGCCCCCACTCCCTGAACGAGCACCGTCCGTCCCGACAGATCGTCCGTGCCGAACAGGTGTCTCGCACTCGCGCGGATCCCCACGAACACGCCGTCTGCCGTCGCCGGCGCGGACGTCCCCGAACCGCCGTGCGCCTCCGTCTTGCCGAACACCGACGAGCACCGCTCGCCGAGAACGTCCATGTCGGCCGGCGACGTGTTCATGTCGCACGCGGTCCAGTAGGTGCCATGGAGCGACTCGACCATGTCGGCGTAGCGAAGCAGCAGCGAGCGACGCGCCTCACCGTTCGGTATCTCGGGTACCGAGAGCACGGCCTTGCCACCGCCGAGCGGCAATCCCGCGACGGCGTTCTTCCGGGTCATCGAGGAGGAGAGACGGAGGCCATCGGCCGACGCGTCTCGGGGATGCGCGTACACCTTCATCCGCGTGCCGCCGGCCGCAGGGCCGAGGGCGGTCGAATGAACGCACACGAACATCCACGTGCCGGACGGCGCGTCGTAGCGGACGACGACCTCCTCGCCGTCCCACGATCGCAGCAGCTCGTCGAACACGAGCTACGCGGAGCTTCTCGACGCCTGTTTCTTCGCCTTCTTGGCGGCGCGCTTCTCCTTGATGGACTTCTGCGCGGCGCGCTTCACGTTCTTGTCGCCACCCTTGTCCTTCGCCTTGGCCATGGGTCGTACCTCCGCGTCTCGGGTCGCTTCATTATGGCGCGTGCGCGCGGCGTACACTCCCCAGAATGGACGACGGGGCCGTCCGTTCTAGGCGAGATCCGCGAACGCCGCTCGGACGTCCTTCCGGATCCCCATCACGAACGGAACCTCTTCCTTCGTGAAGCGGCGTGCCTCCGCCGCGCGGAGCCGGCGGATGCACTCCACGATCCGGTCGAGGTGGTCCGCCTCGAACGCGAGGATCCACTCCCAGTCGTTGATCCCGAACGCGCTCGTCGTGTTGGCCAGGACGTCGGGGAACTCTCGCCCGATCTCCCCGTGCTCGCGGAGAAGTGCGGAGCGCTCCTCGGCCGGGAGCAGGTACCACTCAGACGTGCGGACGAACGGGTACACGCTGAGGTAGCGCTTGGGCGGCTCACCTCTGACGAACGCCGGCGAGTGATCACGTGTGAACTCGGCGGGCTTCACCACGCCCATGAACGACCACGACAGCTCGAGCAGCCGGCCGGCCTCGGTTCGCCGCAGCGAGACGAGCGCCTCCTGGACGACATCCGGCGACGGCCCGACGAGCCACAGCATCAGGTCGGTGTCGGCTCGGAATCCGAACGTCAAGTAGACACCCCGAACGTCGACTCCGTCCCACGACTTGAACACGTTCTCGACTTCCTGCGCGGCGTCGTCGGTGTCGAGCTCGGCGAACGACGGTGATGCCTTGAAGCAAGGGTAGAGCGCGTAGATCGACTCGCTCATCGCACCTTCTCCGTTCGAACCGTTCCGGCAACGTGGGTACGCACGCGTTCGGCGACCTCGGTGGCGCCGCGAACCGTGTCGGCGATCCCAACGCCTCGATACGCATTGCCCACGACGAAGATACCGGGCGGGAGCGCGGCCTCGGTGGCCGCAACCCGGTCGAGGTGGCCGACCCCGTACTGCGGCATCGAGCGCGGCCAGCGGACGACCGTCGACGCGTCTGCGCGCTCGGGAAGCGGAACGAGCGCCGCGAGGTGCCTGGAAACCGCGTCCACGATGTCCTCATCCGCCGCATCGAGGACGTCCTCCGTGCCGGCCGCACCGACGAAGCATCGGACGACGGCTCGATCGCCGAACGCGGGATCCGGCCACTTCCGGGAAAGAAAGGTCGCTGCGGTCATCGGCGCTCGCTCCTTCGGCACGACGAATCCCGTGGCATCCGGTAGGGAGTCCCCGGTGCCTCCGCCGTAGACGAGCACGACCACTGCGGTCGACACGTACCGGATCTGGTCGAGGTGTCTCGCCGCATCGGGCACCGTCTCGCGCAGCAAGTCTGCTGCAGCGAACGCCGGCGTCGCCACGACGACGCCGTCCGCGCTGAGATCCCCGTCTGCCGTGCGAACCACGAACGCTTCGCCGTCGCCCACCACCTGGGTCGCTCCCGCCACGGTTCGAACGCGCAGGTCACCGATCGCCGCGACGAGCGAACGCGGCAACGCCTGAACGCCTCCTACGGGTCTCACGAACATCGGACCGGCGCCGGACGCCGCCTTCGACGCCGTTCGAGCGGCACGGATCAGACTGCCGAACGTGCGCTCCCAAGCGGCGAGCTCCGGGAACGTCGAGCGGACCCCGAGCTCATCGACGTCGCCGGCGAACAGACCACCGAGGAGCGGAGCGACGAGCCGGTCGGTCGCCTCGTCCCCGATCCGTCGCCGCAAGAGCGCCCCGAGCGCCTCGTCGTTCTCTCGTGGTCGCGCCTTTCGGACGAGATCCGAAAGGGCGCCGAACCTTCCGACGCGCGATAACGCCGGCCACCGGATCAGCGCACCGACGTCGGCGGGGATTCCAAGCGCCGTCGGCGGCAGGGGGACGAGGCCGCCATCGGTCCAGACGTACGCGCCGGGCGCGCCCGGTTCCGCCAACCTCAGGCCGAGCTCACGGCAGAGCTCGACGGCCCATGGCTTCCGAGCCACGAACGAGTCGGGGCCGGCGTCGATCTCGAGATCCGCGATTTCGAGGGACGTGAGCCGCCCACCCGGCCGATCCGCGGCCTCGAGGACGGTCACCGAGAGCTCGGGGTCACCTTGGAGCAGTCGGTACGCCGTCGTCAGACCGGCAACGCCGCCGCCGATGACGACGACCGAGCTCATACGTCGTCGAGGTGCTCGCGCACCACCGCGGCGAGCAACGCCACGAACTGCGGGTCGTCGTTCGGCATCTCCGTTCGAACGAATCGGATCCCGGCTTGCTCGGCGACCTCGCGCGCGTCGATGTCGAGGTCGTACAGGATCTCCAGGTGATCCGCGACGAAGCCCGCCGAACACACGACCACCGCAGGATGGCCTCGTTCGGCCAGGTCGACGATGACCTCCTCGATCGGCGGCCCCCACCACGGGTCTGCGGTGCGGCCCGCGCTCTGCCACGCGATCGCGTGATTCGCGAGGTCGAGCTCCTTCGCGACGAGATCCGCGGTCTCCTGCAGGCCATCTCGGTACCGACACGAGGTCTCACAGACGGTGCACGTCTTGCACCGGAGCGTGCCGTCCTCCACGGTGCGAACGGGAAGGCTGTGCGCCGAGAAGATCGCGGCGGCCCCCTCTCGTTCGGAGGGGCCGAGCTTGGCGAGCGCGTGGGCCACCCGACCGCCGAGCAACTCGATGAACGCCGGGTGGTCGTGGTAGCTGCGGACGAACGCGAACGCCGGTGGCCCGTCGCCGGCCGCGGTGCGTACGCGCTCGACATAGGTCTCCACCGACATCGCGGACCAGTGCGGCGCCATGACAAGGCCGACGGCCCGCTCGATCCCGTCGCTTCGCATCGTCTCGACCGCCTCGGAGACGAACGGCGGCGAGTGCTTCATGCCGATGTACGCGCGGAAACGTCCCTCGTCGCCGTGGTTCAGCGCGCGCTCGAGCCCTTCGGCCTGACGCCGCGTGATGCCGAGAAGCGGGAACCGGTTCCCGATCGCGGCGTACCGCTCCTTCAGCTCTTCCAGGTGTTCAGCCGACGGCGCGCGGCCGCCGCGGATGTCCGTGTAGTACCGCTCGATGTCGTCGGGGCCGCTCGCCGTCCCGTACGCCATGACGAGCACGCCGATCGGCGTGTCGATCATCGTTCGGTCCGTTCGTGGACCAGATCCACGAGCCGCTGGAGGTTCTCGACCGGCGTCTGGGGCAACACGCCGTGGCCGAGATTGAACACGTGTCCATCGCGCATCGCCGCGCGTTCGAGCACCTGGAGCGCCTTGCGTTCGACGGCCGGCCACGACCCCGTGCACACCGCAGGATCGAGGTTCCCCTGGATCGCCCGGTCGGTGCCGAACACGTCCCACGCTAGGTCGAGCGGCGTGCGCCAGTCGACGCCGATGGCATCACCGCCGGCGTCGCGCATCTGCCGAAGCAGGTGCGCCGTTCCGACGCCGAAGTGGATCGACGGGACGGCCAGATCCTCCAGGATCCGACGCACGAACGGAGCAACGTCCCGGTCGTAGTCGAGGGGGTCGAGCGTCCCCACCCAGCTGTCGAACAGCTGCACCACTTGCGCGCCCGCCTCGATCTGCGCGTCGAGATGGGCACGGACGATCGATGCGAGCCGCTCCATCAACGTTCGCCACGCCGCCGGGTCATCCTGCATCAGCCCCTTGGTTCGAACGTGGTCGCGCGATGGACCTCCATCGACCAGGTACGTGGCCAGCGTGAACGGCGCGCCGGCGAACCCGATCAGCGGAACGCTCAGCTCCTTGCGGGCGAGCCGGATCGTCTCGAGCAGGTACGGCTCGTCTATGTCGGGCTCGAGCGGTCGGAGACGCTCGAGGTCGGCTGTCGTCCGGATCGGTTCGTCGACGACCGGGCCGGTGCCGGCCTCGATGCGCACCCCCACGCCGACCGCCGCGAGCGGCTGCATGATGTCGCTGAACACGATCGCCGCGTCGAGCGGCATATGGCGGAGCGGCTGAAGGGTGATCTCGACCGCGAGCTCCGGCTCACGGCATACCTCGAGGACGTCGCGGTCGCCTCGCACGTCGCGGTATTCAGGCAGGTACCGCCCCGCCTGCCGCATGAACCAGACCGGCGTTCGGTCGACCGACTGGCGGCGGAGCGCACGAAGCAGGCGATCGTTCACGGCCACGCAGAGAGCATACGAACGCGCCGAGCGGGCTCAGAACGCCGCTTCCCGCGCCCGCGGGTACAGTCGAGTCGGAGGCGATACGGAGGAACCATGCGCGGGTTCGACGAGTCCGAGTTCGGCCCCAACGCCTGGCTGGTCGACGAGCTGTACCGCCAGTACTTGGCCGATCCGGAGTCGGTGAGCGAGGCCTGGCAGGAGTACTTCGAGGACTACCAACCTCGCGCGGGAAACGGACAGGCCGCGCCCGCGCAAGCACCCGCGCCTCCGCAAGCACCCCCGCCCGCGCAAGCACCCCCGCCCGAACCGACGCCTCCCGCGCCGGCCCCGCCGCAGGCGGCGCAACCCCCGAAACGGACGGCAGACCAACCGGATGCGACCGAGGCTTCCACCCCGGACGGCGCGACCACGCCCCTCACCGGCGCCGCGGCAGTCATCGCGCGGCGGATGGAGGAAAGCCTCACCGTCCCCACTGCGACGTCGGTCCGGACTGTTCCCGCCCGCCTGCTCGAGCTGAACCGCAGCCTCATCAACCGTCACCTCGAACGCGTTCGCGGTGGGCGCGTCTCGTTTACGCACCTGATCGGGTACGCGATCGTGAAGGCGCTCGGGGCATTCCCCGGCATGAACCTTTCATACGCCGTCGTCGATGGAAAGCCGACCTCGATCGCGCACGAGCACGTGAACCTGGGCCTCGCCGTCGACGTGAAACGGGACGATGGCTCACGCACATTGCTCGTTCCGGCGATCAAGTCGGCGGACGGTCTCGACTTCACCGCGTTCCACGCAGCGTACGAGGAGCTGATTCGCAAGGTCCGCGCGAACAAGCTGACGCCCGACGACTTCGCCGGAACGACCGTCTCGATCACCAACCCCGGCACCGTCGGGACGGCGATGTCCGTTCCGCGGCTGATCGCGGGGCAGGCCGCGATCATCGGCGTCGGCGCCATCGCGTACCCCGTCGAGTATCAGGGCGCCGATCCCGAGACGCTCGCCGAGCTCGGCGTCTCGAAGGTCGTCACGCTCACGAGCACCTACGACCACCGCGTCATCCAGGGAGCAGAGAGCGGCGAGTTCCTGGGCCGCGTCCACGAGCTGTTGCTCGGCGGGCACAACTTCTACGGCGAGGTCTTCCGTTCGTTGCGACTGCCGTACCGACCGATCCACTGGACCGTCGATACCAGGCCCCGCGAGGACTCACTCGATGCGCGCGAGAAGCAGGCCCGCGTCCTCCAGTTCGTGAACAACTACCGGGTACGCGGTCACCTCATCGCCGACCTGGATCCGCTCGCGACGGCGCCTCCGGCGACGCATCCGGAGCTCGACCCGGCGAACCTCGGGTTCACGATCTGGGACCTCGAGCGGAACTTCGTCACGGGCGGGCTCGCCGGAACGCGCGAGGCGACGCTCGACGAGATCTGGCAGATCCTTCGGGACGCCTACACGGGAACACTGGGTGTCGAGTACATGCACATCCAAGATCCCGAACAGAAGGAGTGGATCCAGCAGCGCGTCGAGGGCGAGTCGGACGGGATCACGCCAGAGGACCGGCGGCACATCCTGTCGCGACTCACGGAGGCCGAAGCGCTGGAGCGATTCATGCACCAGCGGTTCCTGGGCCACAAGCGGTTCTCGCTGGAGGGCGCCGAGAGCCTCATCCCCATCGTCGCCGAAACCCTCGACCAGGCCGCCGATGCCGGGCTCAACGAGGTGACGATGGGGATGGCTCATCGGGGACGTCTGAACGTTCTGGCCAACGTGATCGGCAAGAGCTACGCACAGATCTTCCGCGGCTTCGAGGGAGAGCTCGACCCGCTGTCGGTGGAGGGCTCGGGTGACCTCACGTACCACCTCGGCGCGACCGGAAAGCACACGTCGCGCCGCGGCAACGACGTGAAGGTGTCTCTCTCAGCGAACCCCAGCCACCTGGAATCCGTCGACCCCGTGGTCGAAGGAATCGCTCGCGCCAAGGAGGACCTCCTCGGCTCGATCGACGGCGCGCCGGTGCTTCCGCTGTTGATACACGGCGAGGCGGCGTTCGCCGGACAGGGCGTCGTCGCCGAGACGCTGAACCTGTCGCAGCTCCCCGGGTACCAGACGGGCGGAACGATCCACGTCGTGGTGAACAACCAGCTTGGGTTCACCACCACGCGCGAGCACGCGCGGTCGAGCGTGTACGCGAGCGACGTGGCGAAGACGGTGCAGGCGCCGATCTTCCACGTGAACGGCGACGACCCGGAGGCGTGCGTCCGCGCTTCGCGCCTGGCGTTCGAGTTCAGGCAGACGTTCGACAAGGACGTCGTGATCGACATGTGGTGCTACCGCCGATGGGGGCACAACGAGGCGGACGAACCGTCGTTCACGCAACCCGTCATGTACGCGCGCATCAGCGAGCTGCGTTCGGTACGCAAGCGCTACATGGAAGCGCTCGTCAACCGGGGCGAGCTTTCGCTCGAGGAAGCCGAGAGCGCGTTGGAGGCCTTCTCGGAACGTCTCCGTCAGGCGTACGACGAGACGAAGGAGCAGCGGCCGAGCGTTCCGAGGACCGAACGCGAGCGACCCGAGCCGGTCTCGGCCGCTCCACTCGAGACGGGCGTCGAACGCGAGCGGCTGGACCAGATCGCCGATGCCCTCACGCGCGTGCCCGAAGGCTTCTCGGCGCATCCGAAGATCGAGCGATGGCTCGAGGACCGGCGCGGCAGGCTCGCGAAGAACAACGTGGATTGGGCGTTCGCCGAAGCACTCGCGTTCGGCTCGCTGCTGCTCGAGGGGATCACCATCCGGCTGACGGGACAGGACACGCGGCGCGGAACGTTCAGTCAGCGTCACGGAGTCCTCGTCGACCAGCGGACGGGGGAGGAGTACTTGCCGTTCCAACACGTCGCGGAGCGACAGGGAAAGGCGTTCATCTACGACAGCCTGCTGTCGGAGTTCGCGGCAATGGGGTTCGAGTACGGCTACTCGGTGGCCGATCCGGACGCGCTCGTCCTGTGGGAGGCGCAGTTCGGCGACTTCGTCAACGGGGCGCAGGTCATCGTGGACCAGTACGTCGTTGCGGCGGAGGACCGCTGGTCGCAGACGAGCGGGCTCGTCCTGTTGCTGCCGCACGGCTACGAGGGCCAGGGGCCCGAGCACTCGAGCGCCCGCCTGGAGCGATTCCTCAATCTCGCCGCGGAGGACAACGTCGAGATCGTCGTGCCGTCGAACGGAGCACAGTACTTCCACCTGTTGCGGCGACAGGCGCTGCGCGACGTTCGAAAGCCGCTGGTCGTGTTGACCCCGAAGTCCCTGCTACGGCTCGGCGCAGCGGCGAGCACGACCAGCGAACTCGAGTCGGGTCACTTCCGTCCCGTGCTGCCGGACCCGTCACCGCCTAAAGGCGCGAGACGCGTGCTGCTCTGCCAGGGGAAGCTGTTCTACGAACTCGTCGATCGAAGGAGCGAACAGAAGATCGAGGACATTGCGATCGTCCGCTTGGAGCAGTGCTACCCGTTCCCGGCCGATGCGCTCCGATCCGAGCTCGAGCGATTCGGCGGCCCGGAGGTCCTCTGGGTTCAGGAGGAGCCGGAGAACATGGGCGCCGGCCGGTTCGTCTGCAGGAACCTGCGCGAGCGGCTCGGCGTGGAGGTTCGTTTGGTATCGCGCGCCGAGAGCCCCAGCCCGGCAACCGGCAGCCTCACTCTCCATAAGAAGGAACAGGCCGAGCTCATCGATCGCGCCTTCGCCCGCGACGGTTAGCGAACCCCCGGATGGTCGTTCGGCTCAGTCACCTCTTCATGATCGTGTCGAACGTTGACGCCGAAGTGCGACTACTGGTGGATATCGTGGGCCTCGAACTCCTCGTTCAAGAGGAGGGATACGTCCGCGTTGGCGGCAACGGCGGCTTCTACATCGGCATGGAGCAGGGAAGCCCATCGGTTGGCGACGACATCGATATCAACATGGAGGTCGACAACGTCGACGCCGCGTACAGGCGTTTGATCGAGGCCGGTGTCGAGGTCGAGGGACCGCCCGAGCAGCAGGAGTGGGGCGGGAGGCACCTGTGGTTCCGAGACGTGGACGGCCGTCGCATGTCGCTGTTCACCTCATAAGGTTTCGTCGCATGCCTGCCGAGCAGAAGAACGGGCGGCCGGGAACGATCCTGCTGACAGACGATCCGGTCGAATCGATCGACGAGTACGTCCAGCGTGGTGGTGGCCTTGGGCTTGCCGCTGCCCGCGATCGTTCGCCGGACGACGTCATCGACGAAGTCCGTAGGTCTGGACTTCGCGGTCGAGGAGGCGGGGGGTTCCCGACCGGCATCAAGTGGCGCACTGTTCGAGACGACCCGAGCGGGACGAAGTTCGTCGTGTGCAACGCCGCCGAGGGTGAGCCGGGAACGTTCAAGGACCGCTGGCTGCTTCGCGCCAATCCGTACCAGGTCGTGGAAGGGCTCGGCATCGCGGCGTACGCCGTCGGAGCTGAGCGCGCCTTCATCGGGATCAAGACGGCGTTCGAACAGGAGATCGAACGCCTACGCGCGGCGATGGAGGAGATGGCGGCGCGCGATCTGATCGGCCCGGCAGCCATGGAGCTCACGCCGGGTCCGGACGAATACCTGTTCGGCGAGGAGAAGGCGCTGCTCGAGGTCATCGAGGGCAACGAACCACTCCCCCGCATCGTGCCACCGTGGATGGAAGGACTCTTCCGATCCCCGGACTCGCCCAACCCAACGGTCGTCAACAACGTCGAGACGCTCGCGAACGTCCCGCACATCCTCCGGCGCGGCGCGGAATGGTTCCGCTCGTTCGGCACCGACGAGTCTCCGGGAACGATGGTGTTCACCTTGTGCGGCGACGTTCGTCACCCCGGCATGTACGAGCTGCCGTTGGGGTTCTCACTCCGAGACCTTATCTACGGGATCGGTGGCGGTCCGCGCGAAGGTCGCGACCTGAAGGCGGTCTTCCCCGGCGCGTCGAACACCATCATCTCGGCGGAGCAGCTCGACGCCCCGCTCGCCTTCGAGACCATGCGCGCGGTTGGGACGGGCCTCGGATCCGGCGGCTTCGTCGTGTACGACGACACGGCCTGCATCGTCCGAGCAACCCTTGCGTTCTCGCGGTTCCTCTACGTCGAGTCGTGCGCGCAGTGTCCGGCCTGCAAGCACGGGACCGGCGCCATCACGCAGCTCCTCGAGCGGATCGATCGCGGCGACGGCACGGACGCAGACGTCGAGACGATCCTCGCGCGAGCTCTGACGGTCACCGACGCGCAACGGTGCGCGCTCCCGACGGGAGAGACCCTGATCGCCCAGAGCGCCGTGCAGGTGTTCGGCCACGAGTTCGAGGAGCACCTCGGTCGACCGTGCCCCCGTCCGCGCGACCTGATCGTGCCGAGGATCGTCGACTTCGACGACCGTGCGGGCGACTTCGTCTACGACGAGCGGTACCGACTCAAGCAGCCGGACTGGACGTACGCGGACGAACGCAGCGCATGAGGTCTAGCCGGACGGGCCGTACTCGTCCGCGAAGTCCCACGCTCGGACGACTCCCGGCTCGAGTCGGACGATGACGAGATCGTCGTCCACAGAGCTCGCGTACGTCGTTCCTTTCTCCTCGCCGAGATAGCGCACGGCGATCCGGCGATTCGTCTCGACGACTTCGTCTGCCAACAGCTTCGCACGAGCGCGGAGCTCGACGCCGCGGTACGGGGGCTCCTGATCGAACACGACCAGACCGGCGCGAGGGTCGCTACGAACATGTTGCGCTTTGGCGTCGTCGGCGCCGACAACAATGTTGAACCCGCCCTCCCACCACTCGTGCCACACGGGCGACAGCAGCGGGTCGCCGTTCGAGCGGTGCGTCGCCAGGACCGCAACGATCGGACGCTCGAGAAGGTCCCCGAGGTCGCCGATCGCCAGATCGCGGCGCATCGACGAAGCGTATGCCACGTTCGGTCGTCGCGTCCCTGCGAAAAAGGCCGAAGAGATGTTCGAGCGTGACGAGCGTTTGCGGAGTCAACGAGGCGGGGAGAATCGTGCCTTCGGCGGGAGGAGGACGGTATGTTCGGCGTGCTGGGACTACTGTGCATCATCGTCGGATTCGTCGTAGCCATCATCGAGGAGAAGATCCTGTTCGGCCCGCAGGCGTGGTTCATCGCCGCGATCGCGTTCAACACGATCGGGAGCATTCCCTTCTTCGCCAGAGGCCGCACTCGGTAACTCTGAACGTCAGCGAGCGCCGGCCGCGTCGATGAGACCCATGGCCGTCCGGCGCCACGACCACTGACGCGTTACGAACTCCCGGACGCCCTCCCGAAGCGAGGCGCGATCCGACGGCTCGAGCATGAGCAGCCGGTCGATCCCTTCGGCGATCCGCCCAACGCTTCCTGATCCGGGTTGGAAGGAGAACAGCCCAGGACGACCGACATGGCTCTCGAGTGCGCCGGCCACCTCGGCCAGTCCGGAGTGGCGAGCCACGAGCGGAAGCGCGCCGGCGGCGGCGCCCTCGGCGGCCACCATCCCGAACGCCTCGTTCAGCACGGACGGCACGACCAGGACGTCGACGGCCGCGAGAGCGTCGGGCGCGTACGAATGGTCGAGCCTGCCTGTGAACGTCACGCCGGAGCGCAATGGAAGCGGCCCCAGGTCGGCCCACGGCATATCCCAGCCCGCGGACCCAAGGAGCCAGCGCAGCGTCGCGTCGTCGCCGGAGCGGAGCGCACGCGCGAGCGCCTGGAGTCGCTCGCGTTCGGTACCGAACCCGATGATCAGAGCGGAGGGGGTCGTCGAAGTCCGCGTGAGCGCGGCGAGCAGCAAAGCCACGCCTTTCTGAGGGATCAGCTTCCCGAGGTAGCCGACCGTAGAGACATCGCTCCGCGCGAGCACGCGCAGGGCGGCCGCAGCGGTCGGATCCGGGACCGTTTGGTCGTAGTCGTGGGCGAGCGCGTCTAGCGAAGTGAGGTTCCGAGACCGCGCCGCGTCTTCAGCTTTCACATCGATCGACGGTGGGCGGCCACGCGCGGTCGACGCGTCGATGTCGAGACGTGCAGCCACATCGAGCAACGCCGAGCGTCTCGGACGTGGGCTGAAGCGGACTGCGTCGACACCGGGATGCACGACCCGCGAGCGCCGTTCGATCCCAGGGACGAGCTCGGCGCACCGGTCGAGGACGTCTTGGGAGGAGCCCGTTACCACGAGCGCAGTCTCGAGTCCTTCGCGCGCCAGTTCCCGGTAGCGCTGTTGCGGTCGCATCGCGTACTCGACGTCGCTGCCGTGGATCTTCACGACGTATCGTCCGGCACCGAGCGCACGCCCCCCGATCACGCCGCCAGGCACCGCATGTCCCACGACCACCACGTCCGACGATTGCCACTCAACTGCCGCGCGGAGCGCTTGGACGTTCGCGTCGAGATACCGCCCGAGCTCGTCCTCGGTCAGGTCGACGAATCGCTTGACGTCGAATCCCTCGTATTCGTCGAGCACGAAAACCGGGAGCAGCCGTCCGATGTCCGGCCGCAGGATCGCACCTCGTCCGGAGCCGGGACCGGCCGATGCCGGCTCCGGATCCAAGGCACCCACACCCGCCGCTGACACCGTGCCGACGGCGCCTACCCACGCGTGTCGTTCGGTGTGGCGCTCCTGACATAGGACGACGACGTCGTGCCCGTCCTCGACGAGCACCTCCGCCACCCGGGCGGTGTAGACGTTCGAGCCGGTGCCATCGAGTAGCCACCCGTGCCAAAGAAGGACGCGCATGGAAACAGCGGGATGCTCGCACACGCGTGGCTGACGGAGTCATCGCTAGGCGTGAACGGTCGTCCCCGTTGGCCCCCGCGAACGGCGCGCAAAAAGGTGGGCCAGGGGAGCCAGTCGCCCGCTGGCGGTTGTCAGTAAACAGTGCGCGGAGGGGGTGGGATTCGAACCCACGGGAGGTTGCCCCCCAGCAGTTTTCAAGACTGCCACCTTCGTCCGCTCGGTCACCCCTCCGGGGAGCTCGGATCGCGAACGGCTCGAGTCGAGTGTATCCCCGCAGGATCCACCTGATGCAGTCCGTGTATCGGCGAATATCGGCGACGCTGGCGGCCGGACCGACCGGACAGTCGAAACGCAACTGGCGCTTTCTGTCACGATGAACCGATGCCGAGCCACGACGAGCCCGTGGGCCCAGACCGCGAAGGGACCGGTGACGCCGAGCGAGCGCTGCGCGAATCGGAGGCCCGCTACCGCTTGCTCGTCGAGAACATCCCCGCGGTTGTGTACATGGTCGCGCCCGACGTCGATCGGCGAACGCTCTATGTGAGCCCTCAAGTCGAGCGGGCGCTCGGGTACACGCGCAAGGAATGGCTCGATCAGCCGGACATCTGGATGGAGCTCCTCCACCCCGACGAGCGCGAGCAGACGCTCGACGCGCACGATCGCCACAGCGAGACCGGCGAGCCGTGGAGCCGCGAGTACCGGCTGATCGCCAGCGACGGACGAGCGGTCTGGTTCCGCGACGTCGCGACGCTCGTGCGCGACGAGAGCGGACGACCGCAGTACTGGCTCGGCGTCCAGACCGACATCACCGAGCTGAAACGGGTCGAGAGTGCCCTGCGGGCATCCCGAGACGAGCTCGAACGACGGGTGCAGGAGCGAACGGCGGAGCTGGAAGAGGCCAACGAGCTCATGGCGCTGGAGATCGCCGAACGACGGCGCGCAGAAAAGGAGCTGCGCGCTACCGAGCACCGATATCGCACGCTCGCCGAGCACATCCCGGCCGTGACCTACATCTGGGAGATCGATTTCGAGCAAGCATCGCCCCACGCCTACACGAGCCCGAGGATCGAACAGCTCCTCGGCTTCACGATCGACGAATGGCACCAGTCGCCCGATTTCTGGACGTCGCGCCTGCACCCGGACGACAGGACCGCCGTGCTCGCCGCGACGATCCGTTCCGAGACGACCGGCGAGTCGTTCTCGATGGAGTACCGCTATCTGCACAAGGACGGGCACATCGTCTGGGTGCTCGACGAGGCGGTCCTGCTCACGCGCGACCAGCACGGACGCCCCGACCTGTTCCAGGGAGTGATGATCGACGTCACCGCGAGGAAGCTCGCGGAGGAACAGGCGCTGCGGAGCGAGCTACGGTTCCGCTCGCTCGCAGAGCACGCGCCCGCGGTCACGTACGTGGTCGACGTGACGACGGGAACTCCCGGCGGAGAGGTCACGTACATAAGCCCGCAGCTCCGAACGATGCTCGGCTACACGCACGACGATGTACGAACCGACTGGGTCGACAGCGTTCATCCCGAGGACATTGATCGAGTCCTCGCCGTCACGAAGGACGTCACCGAGACCGGCGAGCCCTACGCGATCCAATACAGGATGCTTCACCGTGACGGTACTGTCCGTTGGGTGCGCGACCATGGGACGGTGCTCTCGCGCGATCCGAGCGGCAGACCGAAAGAGCTACAAGGCCTGCTGCTCGACATAACCGAAGCCAAGCGAGCCGAACAGGAACGTGACCAGGCAGAGGTTCGGTACCGCGCGCTCGTCGAGCAGATGCCGGCGGTCACGTACGTGGAGATCCCCAACTACCAGCCCGCCGAGGTACGGTTCGCCTACCTGAGCCCGCAAGCCGAGCGGATCTTCGGCATCCCGGTGTCAGATCTCGTGACGGATCCGGCACATTTCGGGCGGATGCTCCATCCGGACGACCGCGACCGCGTGCTCCTGGCCAACGCGCATGCCGAGGAGACGGGCGAGCCGTTCGATGAGGAGTACCGCGTCGTCCGGCCCGACGGAGACATCGTGTGGCTCCACAGCCGGGCCACGCTCGTTCGCGACGACGAGGGGCGCGCGGTGTTCTGGCACGGTGTCGCCCTCGACGTCACCGCGCAGCGATTGACCGAACTGTCCCTCCGCGAGCTCGAGGATCGCTACCAGGAGCTCCGGGCGAGGACCGAGCGGCCCTAACCGTCGCGCGGGCGGAGCTCGCGGAGGCTCTCGGGAAGGAACTGATGGAGCACCTTCGGCAGGGCGACCGACCCGTCCGCCTGCTGGCCGTTCTCCAGGATCGCGATGATGGTCCGGCCGATAGCGGTCGCGGTCCCGTTCAGCGTGTGGAGGACCTCGATGTCGCCCCCCTCTCGCCGGACGCGCGTCTGCGCTCTGCGCGCGCCGTAATCCACGTAGTTGGAGCACGACGTGAGCTCGCGGTAACGGTTCTGCCCCGGTAGCCACACCTCGATGTCGTACTTCTTCGCCGCAGCGCTGCCGAGATCGCCCGCCGCGATGTTCACGACGCGGTAGGGCAACTCGAGGTTGCTCACGATCTGCTCCTCGATACCGACCATGAATTCGTGCTCGTCCCACGAATCCTCGGGACGAGCGAACGAGAACATCTCCACCTTGTCGAACTGGTGTACACGGAACATTCCACCGAGATCCTTGCCGTACGAGCCGGCTTCGCGGCGGAAACACGTCGAATAGCCCGCGTATCGGATCGGCAGGTCCCTCTCGTCGAGGATCTCGTTCATGTGGAACGCGGCGAGCGAGACCTCCGAGGTGCCGACGAGGTAGAGCTCGTCCGGCTGCGTGACGTAGATGTTGACCTCATCGGTCGGCAAGAAACCCGAGCCGTACATCGCCTCCTCGCGAACCAGGACCGGCGGGATCACCGGCGTGAAGCCCTTATCGACCAGGACGTCGAGCGCATGCCGGAGCAGCGCGAACTGGACCTGCACGATGTCGCCCAGGAGATAGACGAATCGAGAACCGCTCGTCCGGGCGCCTCGTTCGGTGTCGAGCACCCCGAGCAGCTCGCCGAGCGCCGCATGATCCTTCGGCTCGAAGTCGAATGTCGTCGGCTGGCCGTGACGCCTGACCTCGACCGCGTCTTCCTCGGTGAACCCGTCGGGCGCCGACTCGTGCGGGACGTTCGGGACGCGCGCGAGGAGCGCGTTCAGCCCCGACTCGGCGTCCGCCAGTTGCGGCTCGAGCTTCTGGATCTCCTTCGAGACCGCGGCGACCGCGGCGATGAGGTTCTGCTTCTCGTCGCCCTGCGCCTTGCCGATCTGCTTCGAGGCGCGGTTCTGCTCGGCGCGGAGCTCTTCGACGCGTACGGTCAGCGAACGACGTCGCTCGTCCGCGGCGAGGAGTTCGTCGACGGCTTCGGCCATGTTGCGCCGGCCGAGGCCGGCGCGGAACCGCTCCGGGTCCTCGCGGATCGCCCGGATGTCGAGCACGTCCTAGACCTTGGCGCGCTCGGCCTCGGGGATGTTCTCGCGGCGCGCGGGCTGTTGGGCGGGTTGCTGACCCGCCTGTTGGGCTTGCTGATCCATGATGCTCTGCCCCTGGAAGATGCCGCCTTCCTCGACCACGAGCGTCTTCGCCGTGATGTTGCCGTCGACGCGACCTCCGCGCGCGAGCTCCGCCCGCCCCTTCACGACGATCGAGCCCTTGAACCGACCGGCCACGGCGACGTTCTGCGCTCGGATGTCCGCTTCGACCTGGCTCTCCTGCGCCAGCATCACGTCGCCGTCGGCGTTCACCTGGCCCTTGATCTGTCCCTCGATCCGGAGCGAGCCGACCGAGACGACCGTTCCTTCGAGCTTCGCGCCCTTCCCGATGATCGTGACCTCACCGCTCTGCTGCTCTGCCATCCGCGGTCCCCCCGTCTCGAGTTCCTCGGCGGGCCGAGCCTGACCCTCGGCCTCGGTCTCTGCGTCTTCACGTCGCCAGATCATGTCGCCGTCACCGTCTCCCGCGGTGTGGCCAGCGCCTGGCGGATCGCTTCCTCCTCCTCGATCGACAGGTTGTGGGCGCTCCGCCCTTCGGTAACGGGCTTCGCGTAGACCCTTGTGTCCTGCCGTCCGTTGATCGAGGTCATCACCACGCCGTTCCCTCTCGCGTCCAGCAGCGCGCACGAGAACGACAGCCGTCCGCCGACGTCCTCGAACGCGTCATAGCGCACCAGTCCTACATGCCGCACGGCGCCCGCGATGAGTCCACCGCGCTGCTGTTCGGTAGCCGCCAATGAGCGCACAGCGGCCTCGAGTTGTTGGATCTGCCGCGCCTGGCCCTGCAGGAGTCCACGCAACATCGTGGTCACGCGGACCGGGTCGCGTGGTTGTTCCGCCCGCGCACGCCCCCTCGAAAGTGCCGAGAACGCGAGCGCCAGCGCCGCCAGGCCCAGCGCGACAAGCACCAGAAGTGTGAGCGTCTCGGGCGAAAAGGTCATCGCGATCCACGATCCCCGTTACATGGCCATTGACCTGCGGTGTTGCGGAGACGGGAGTATACAATCGACGCTCTCGCGGTCGAACCGACCGCGCCGTCCCGAGGCGGTTCGACCTGATGCGCATCGCCTACTTCGATTGCATCGCCGGGATCACTGGCGACACGGCGCTGGCAGCGCTCCTGGACACAGGCGTCGACGTCGACCACGTGAAGTCGCATCTGTCGACGCTGCCGCTCGAGCCGTTCGATCTCGCCGTGGACGAGGTAGAAGAGCACGGCATCCGAGCGACGCGCGTCGGGGTCAGTGCCGACAACGTGGCCGGTGTCATCCGGACGTACGCGAGCGTAAGAGCGTTGATCGACGCGGCCGATATCCCGCCGGAGGCCCGGCGGCTGGCGCATCGCATGTTCCGGCTGTTCGCCGAGGCCGACGCTCGCGTTCACCGTCGCGAACCCGAGACCGTGACGTTCCACGAAGCCGCCGGCGTCGACGCGCTCGTCGATCTCGTCGGCGTGGCGGTCGCGTTGACGACGCTCGAAGTACAGCGGGTCTTCTCATCAGCGGTTCCGACGGGGCTCGGCATGACCAGAACGGAGCACGGCGCGATGCCGATCCCCACACCGACGGTCGTCGAGCTGCTCCGCGGCGCGCCGATGTTCTCGCTGGGCATCGCCAGTGAGCTGACGACGGCGACCGGGGCGGCGATCCTCGCGGCGACGGTCGAAGGGTACGGAGAGCTCCCGACGATGCGAGTCGAGGCGGCCGGCTACGGCGCCGGCGCACAAAGACTGGAGATACCGAACCTGCTTCGAGTTCTGATCGGCGAACAGGAGCCGGCGACATCGCGGCCGAGCGTCGCCGGTACGCCCGATCTGCGCCTTGTCACAGAGCCGGAGCCAGCGCTCGAGCCGGAAGACGCAGGCTGAACCGGAAGGGTACCGAGAAACGCCCGATGCTGCCCCGTCGTGGGGCAGCATCGCGGCTGTTCCTGGCGCGCGCGCTGGAGTGCGACTAAGAGTTCTTCCAGCCGTTACCAACGGCCATCATGAAGGCCGCTAGCCAGCCGAGCGACACCATGAGTCGGCGGTACTTCGACACGGCATCGCCTCCTTTCGGGGCCGGTACCGACGGGGTGTATCGGCACCTCGGGGTCGGAACGTAAGCTGAACGCACGTAGGGCCGATATCCCCCCATCGGCGGGAATGGCTGGTGGGGCGGCCGATTTGAAAACAGTCCGATCACGGGGGACATGGCGAGCGGCGGGTTATGGCAGACGGCCGAGCGGCGTGTCATAAACGGGCTGGTAACCGCAGTCGAACGCTCGCGGAGGTGACCGCATGACGCCGGAGGAGGAGCTCAGGCGCGAACCGGCCCGACGCTGGATACAAGTCGCGTACCAACTTGGCGTCGTCGTCCCGCTCCTGACGTACCTGGCGATCGCGCTCCCCACCGCTCGAGAACGGCTCGAACCTTCGATGGTCCTGTTCGTGATCGCGGTCGCCGCGGTTGATCTCATCCCCGTTCCGGCGTGGGGCGGGATGCAGCTCTCGCTGAGCTTTCCGTTGCTGCTCGGCGTGGCGATCATCTTCGGCCCACCCGAAGCGACGCTGATCGCGCTCCTCGGTTCGGTGGATCCGCGCGAGTTCCGCCGCGAGGTGTCGCTCCTCAAGGCCGTGTACAACCGGAGCCAGATGGCGCTGTCGATCCTCGCGGGCAGCGTGCTCTTCCACGCAGTCGCGGATCCGCACTCCGACTGGTACGTGCTGCTGTTCGGCACGGTGCTCGCCGCATTCGCCGCGTACGCCCTGAACGCGACCCTGGTCGCCGGGCTGGAGGCATTGCAGCAAGGCTTCACGCTGCGCCAGGTGCTCGTGAAGATGCACGGTCCAGCGCCGTACGAGTTCCTGTTCTCCTACATAGGGCTCGGACTGTTCGGCGCGGTGATCGCGCAGTTCTATCTTTCAACCGGGTTCTGGTCGGTCGTCGTGTTCCTCGGCCCGCTCGTGTTCGCGCGCCAGATGTACTTCCGTAGTCGCGCGCTCGCCGATCGACTCGCCGAGCAGAACAAGCTCCTCGCCGACCAGACGCGACGGCTCGAGGAGCTCCTCCAAAAGGAACACCACACGGTCGGCGAGCTGATCGAGCTGAACCGCATGAAGGGCGAGTTCGTTGCCGTTGTGTCGCACGAGCTCAGAACACCGGTCACCGCCCTCATGGGCTACGCGAAGACGCTCCGCCAACCGGAGTTCGCAGACGACGACAAGATGCGCGAGGAGTTCCTCGAACGCATGGAGCGGCAGAGCGACCGGTTGCTTCGCCTGATCGAGAACCTGCTCACCGCGTCCAACCTCGAGACGCACCAACTTCCCGTCGCCGTCGGGCGCGTTCTGTTCGAGGACCTCGTGCGTGAGGTTATGGAGGGACTGGCGAACGACGCGGTTCGCGTGCACGTCGACATGCCGGACGATCTGCCCGTTCTGACTACGGATCGTCAGCTCCTGACTCGCGTGCTGCAGAATCTCGTCGACAACGCGCTCAAGTACTCACCCGACGGGTCGCCGTGCGAGCTGGAGGCGCGAAGCGACGGTGACTACATCGTGTTCTCCGTCCGCGACTACGGGATCGGCATACCGCCCGACGAGCTCCCCAGGATCTTCGACCGCTTCTATCAGGTGGACTCGTCGAGCACTCGGACGTTCCGGGGTACGGGGCTTGGCCTATCACTCGTTCGCGACCTGCTCGATCACCTGGGCGGGACCATCGACGTTCAGAGCACGCCGGGCGACGGGAGCAAGTTCATCGTGACGATCCCGATTCGCTACGAGCCGCCGCAGCCGGGCGATCTGGACGCCGGGAGGCCCGGCGACGTGGTCATCAAGATCTAGTCCGATACAGGCGCTCCAACCAGAGCGCCGGACGTGGGCGAGGGGGGAGTTGAACCCCCACGAGGTTGCCCTCACAGGAACCTGAATCCTGCGCGTCTGCCAAGTTCCGCCACTCGCCCGGCGGGGCGTCATGGTAGCAGCGGCGTGCCGCGGAGATGCGGCCCAACGCACCGGGTAGAATCGCGCTTCGAATGGCGTGAGCAGGGGAAACACTTCCAAACGTGCCGATCCTCCGAGACTTCGAGCGACGCCTCGGCGCCCTGGTTGAGGGCTTCTTCGCTTCCACCCTTCGTTCAGGGCTGCAGCCCGTTGAGCTCGCCAAGCGGGCCATCCGTGAGATGGACGCGAACAAGACCGTGGGCGTCCGCGAGGTGTGGGCGCCGAACCGGTTCGTGTTCACGCTTTCAGTTGCGGACGGCGAGCGGTTCGAGCAGGTCGAGCAGGCGCTCGTTTCGGAGCTTCGTCGCGTCGTCCGCGAGACGGCGAGCGAGCGCGGCTGGGGCCTGGCCGGGCCACCCGAGATCGAGCTCCAAACGGACGAATCCCTCGGCAAGGGACGGTTCGACGTCGAGACCTCCTTCGTCGAGGGCGAAGAGGAGCTCGCGCCGGCACCGAGCGGTCGAGCCACCCTGACCGCCTTGAACGGCGGGGAGACCTTCACGCTCGGAACGAGCGTCGTCACGCTCGGCCGGCTCCCCGAGAGCGATGTCGTGGTGGACGACCCCGGCGCATCGCGCCAGCACGCGCGGATCAGGAACTCCAATGGCGAGTTCGTGTTGACCGATCTCGGGTCGACGAACGGCACGCTGGTGAACGACGAGTCGGTGCAGGAGCGCGTGCTCGACGACGGCGACCGCATCATGATCGGCGAGACGGTGTTGGAGTTCCGGAGGGCCTGATATGACGCCGTTCGTCCTATCCGTCCTCAAGTACTCCCTCCTCTTCCTGCTGTACTTCTTCGTGTTCCGCGCGGTGCGTTCGGTCGCCCTCGACATGGCCGGTCGGCGGCGTGAACGACGCACGACGGAGATGCGGGCACCGACGGAGCAGCTCGCCGCCGCGCGGACGTCGAAGGGCGGAAAGCCGCCGTCGCACGTCGTCGTCCATGAAGCCGACGGCTCGAAGGCGCGGAACGTGAAGCTGTCTGGCCCGACGCAGATCGGCCGGGGAGCCGCGTGTGCGATCCGGTTGTCGGACACGTACGTTTCCCTGGTGCACGCGCGCCTGTACGGCGAGAACGGGAGCTGGTTCGTCGAGGATCTCGGCTCGACGAACGGCACGTACCTGAATGATCGCAAGGTCGCCTCGCCCGTGGAGGTTCACGCCGGCGACGTGGTCAAGGTCGGCAAGACCGTGCTGGAGCTCCGCCGATGAGGACCCGTGTCGGCGCCACGACCGATATCGGTCAGGTCCGCGAGGGGAACGAGGACGCAATCCTGATCGACGATCCGCTGTATGCCGTGGCCGATGGCATGGGCGGGCACCGAGGCGGCGAGGTGGCGTCGAACCTTGCGTTGCAGACCGTCGAGCAGCTGTTCGCGGAGCGAGAGGGAACGCTCATCGAGCAGGTCGAGCGAGCTAACCGGGCAGTGTTCGAGCGATCGCAATCCGACCGAGACGTGTCCGGGATGGGAACGACGCTCACCGCGGCGCTGATTGAGGGCGGCGCGGTGCGGCTCGCGCACGTTGGCGATTCGCGCGCATACCTGTTCCGCGGCGGGAAGCTTCAACTGCTGACGGAGGATCACACGCTCGTTCATCGGATGGTCGTGGAGGGCGAGATCACCGAGACAGAGGCCGAGAATCACCCGCACCGAAGCGTCCTCACGCGTGCGCTCGGCGTCGAAGGAGACGTGCGGGTCGACGAGACCAATGTCGAGGTGCAGGTTGGGGATCGCCTGCTGCTCTGCACCGACGGGCTCACCGGCATGCTCAGCGAGGACGAGATCGTCTCGGTCCTCCAGGACGTGCGAGACCCGCAGGAAGCCGTCGATCGGCTCGTCCGCGAGGCGAATCGCGCCGGCGGGATCGACAACATCACCGCGGTGATCATCGATTTCACCGAAGACGGGCGTATCGATGGCGGCGGGACGAAGGAGGTCTCGCGACCGCACCCGCCGACGACGACCCGACATCCGACCCCGACGATGACACCGCCACCGCCTGCGGGCGGCGACGTCACCACCTGGTCGAGCCCTCCCAGCACGCGTCGTCAGCCCGCACCAACCTCCTCTCGGCCGCCGATCGCGCGCAAGTTCTTGGTCGGAATAGTGATCGTGCTCGCCATCGCCGCCCTCGGGTTCGTCGGCGTCCGTCTCTACCTGGACTCGCAGTGGTTCGTCGGCGTGTCGAACGGCCGTGTCGCCATCTTCCGCGGCGTGCCGGCCGAGGTCGCTGGGATCGAGATGAACTCGGTCGTCGTCGAGACGTCGATCCGCGCCGGCGAAACCGAGGACCTTGCCGTCTGGAGCGACCGCCTTCCCGAAGGCATCACGGTCGACGATCGGGACGCCGCCGAGGACGTCGTCGAACAGATCCGCACCGACATCGAGCGCGCACGACAGAACGCCTCGTGAGTCGCGCGGTCGTTCGCACGTCGCGCGTGTCTCTCGGTTCGGCACTCGGATTCACGATCACCGCGCTGATCCTTTCGGTCGGCGCATACGTGATCGCGGGCTATGGCAAGCGCGGTCAGCTCCCAGCGAAGTTCGTGATCTACGCGGCGATCTTTGCGGGCGGGTATGCGCTCGCGCTCATCGCGATCAGGCGGTTCGCCCCGGCGGCGGATCCCGCGCTGTTCGCGACGGCGGGCGTCCTGGTCGGCTTGGGGTTCGCCATGATCTTCCGCCTTTCGGGCGGACTGGCAACCGAACAGGCGACGTGGATCGTCGTCGGTCTCGCCGCGTTCGTCGTGACGATCGTTGTCGTGCGCGACCATCGGATGCTCGACGCGTACACGTACACGATCGGCTTGCTCGGCCTGATCCTGCTCATGCTGCCGCTGGTTCCGGGCATCGGCCGCACGATCAACGGCGCCAGGCTGTGGGTGCAGATCGGACCCCTCGGCTTCCAGCCGGCGGAGCTCGGCAAGGTGCTGATCGTGATCTTCCTCGCGTCATACCTGACGCAGAAGCGCGAGCTGCTGCAGGTGGCAACGACGCGGCTCGGTCCGTTCCGCCTTCCGGCGCCGAAGCACCTCGCACCGGTACTGTTCGCATGGGCCGGGTCGCTGGCGATCCTGTTCCTACAACGCGACCTCGGCGCGTCGCTCCTGTACTTCGGCATCTTCGTCGTGATGCTGTGGGTCGCCACCGGCCGCGCCGTGTACTTGGTCATCGGGTTGGTCCTATTCGCAGTCGGCGCGTACCTGGGGTGGGCGCTGTTCGATCACGTCCAGCTTCGCGTCGACGTCTGGTTGAACGCGCTCGACCCGAACAAGGTGTTCGACGTGGGCTACGGACAACTCGCGCAGGCGCAGTTCGGCATGGCGACGGGAGGCCTCGTCGGCGCCGGGCTCGGTCAGGGTTCACCGGGGTTGATCCCCTTCGCGTCGACCGACTTCATCTTCGCGGCGATCGGGGAGGAGCTCGGCCTGCTCGGCACGACGGCGCTGCTGCTGCTGTACGTCGTGCTCGTCGGGAAGGGCCTTCGAATCGCGCTCGAGGCGCGCGATCCGTTCGGACGGCTGCTCGCCACCGGGCTTTCGGCGTTGATCGGCCTGCAGACGTTCGTGATCGTGGGCGGCGTGACGCGTGTCATACCGCTAACCGGCGTGACGCTGCCGTTCGTGTCGTACGGCGGCTCCAGCCTGGTGTCCAACTTCATCCTGCTCGCGCTGCTCGTGCGGATCTCGAGCGGTCCCGCGCCCGGACGGGCGGTGACCTGACGTGGAGCGGCAGATCCGGCGCCTGGGCATCGGTCTGCTCGTGCTGTTCCTGTTGCTGTTCGCGCAGGTCAACTTCATCCAGGTGTTCGCCGCAGAGGACCTCGAGAACAACCCGGCGAACGCACTGCGGCTGTTGCGGACCGAGTACTCCGTCGATCGGGGCGAGATCCTGGCCGCCGACGGTACAACGGTGCTCGCGTCGAGCCGTCGCAGCTCGGGTGATCTCAAGTACCAGCGCCGATATCCCCAGGGCGACCGCTTCGCGCACCTGACCGGGTTCTACTCGTTCGTTTTCGGGCGCACCGAGCTCGAGCAGAGCTTCAACGACTACCTGGCCGGCGAGGCGGCCGAGCTCTTGCCGCAGACGCTCGCCGACCTGGTTCTCGGTCGCGACAAGCGGGGTGCAACGATCGTGACGACTCTGGAGCCGGAGCTCCAAGAGGCCGCGATCCAGGCGGCCGAGGCGGAGTCCGGCGACGTCGCCATCGCGGCGGTCGATCCAACGACGGGCAACGTGCTGGCTTTGTACGCGGAGCCGACGTATGACCCGAACCAACTTGCCTCGCAAGACCCGAAGGTCGTTCGTGCCGCATGGGACGAGCTGAACGAGGACCCGGACAAGCCGCTGGTCTCGCGCGCGAGCGACGAGCTGTTCCCGCCGGGCTCGACATTCAAGATCGTCACGGCGTCAGCTGCGCTCGAGAACGGGTTCGGTCCCGAGAGCACGTGGCCGAACCCGCAAGAGCTGGATTTGCCACTCACGGATGCGACGATCCAGAACTTCGGCGGAACGCACTGCTCCGGCGGCGCTGCACAGATAACGCTGGCCTCGGCGTTGCAGCAATCGTGCAACGTGACCTTCGGCGAGGTCGGTCTGGAGCTCGGCGCAGAAGCGCTGGCGGAGCAGGCGCGGAAGTACGGGTTCACCGCGGAACCGGGCGAGGATCTGATCCCCTTCGACATCCCATGGGTCTCGGGCGTGTTCCCCGATGCCGAGAGCTTCGTCGAGAGGGCGCCGGCGGTCGCCATCTCGGCGATCGGGCAGCAGGACGTGGCGACGAACGTGCTTCACATGGCTCTGGTCGCCGGCTCGATCGGCAACGGCGGTGTGATGATGCGGCCGCGTCTCGTCACCGAGGTTCGAGATCCGAGCGGCCGCGTGATCCAAGAGTTCGCGCCGGAGGATTTCTCGGAACCGCTGTCGAGCGAGAACGCGGCCGCGCTGACGCAGATGATGGTCTCCGTCGTCGAGGGCGGGACCGGGACGGCGGCGCAGATCCCCGGCGTATCGGTCGCGGGGAAAACGGGTACGGCACAGCACGGCGAGGGCGAGGCGCCGCACGCGTGGTTCGTATCGTTCGCGCCGGCAGGAAGTCCGCGGGTAGCAGTCGCAGTGGTGGTGCTCGACGGGGGTAACCTCGGGAGCGAGGCGACGGGCGGCCAGGTTGCGGCACCCATTGCGAGGGCAGTCATCGAGGCCGCGCTCGGCCTCTAGGCGCAGGAGATGACCATCGATCAGCCCGTGATGCTCGGAGGACGCTACCGGGTCGAGAACGAGCTCGGCCGAGGCGGCATGGCGAAGGTGTATCGGGGGCAGGACACCGTGCTCGGGCGCACGGTGGCGATCAAGATCCTCGCGCCGCAGTACGCGGAGGACCAGGGCTTCGTTCAGCGGTTCCGCCGCGAGGCGCAGGCCGCGGCCCGGATCAGCAACCAAACGATCGTTTCGGTGTTCGACACCGGCTCGGACGACGGCGTGCACTTCATCGTCATGGAGTACGTCGAGGGCCGAACGCTCGCGGACTACCTCACCGGCGGCGGGCGGATCATGCCCGACCGCGCGATCGACATCGCGATCGACGTCGCGCGTGCACTCGAGGCCGCGCACGCGCAGGGCGTGATCCACCGCGACATCAAGCCCGGAAACATCATGCTCGACGGCCAGGGCGACGTGAAGGTGACGGACTTCGGCATTGCGCGCGTCACTGCTACGGCCGAAACCGTTGCGCAAACGGCGGCGGTGCTCGGGACCGCGTCGTACCTGTCGCCGGAGCAAGCGCAGGGTCAGCCCGTCGACATACGTTCGGACATCTATTCGCTGGGGTGCGTGCTGTTCGAGATGGTCACGGGACGGCCGCCGTTCCCCGGCGACTCGCCGGTGGCGGTGGCATCGAAGCATGTGCTCGAACAGCCGACGCCACCTTCGCAGATCAACCGGGACGTGTCGCCGGATCTCGACGCGGTGATCCTCCGCGCGCTGGCGAAGAATCCGGCCAACCGGTACCAGTCGGCGACGGAGATGCGAGAAGACCTCGAGCGCGTCAAACGAGGGCAGCCCGTCGAGGCGACACCGCTCCTCCCGGCGGGCGTCGGAACGACGCAGGTCATCCATCGAGACCAACCGGCGCAGACGGCGGTGCTGCCGCCCACCGGTCCGCCGGAGCAAGAAGAACGATCGCGGTGGTGGATACCAGTCCTCGTGACGCTGTTGATCCTCGGATTGCTCGGCATCGTGCTCTTCTTCTTGGCCCAGAACCTGCTCGAGGACGAACAGCCGCAGGCCCAGATGGTCTCGGTTCCCGATGTCGTCGGCGATCCACGACGCGAGGCCGAGCAGGAGATCCGCGACGCCGGCTTGGAAGTCGGCGAGATCGTCCCTGCGCCCGCGGAGGATCATCCCGACGAGGAGCCGGGAACGGTGATCGAGCAGAACCCCGCCGCCGACCAGCAGGTGTCGGAGGGGACTGAGGTGATCCTCACGGTCGTCGCGCAGCCCGAGCTCGTTGCCGTGCCGGACATACCCGAGGGTTCGAGCTTCGAGGAAGCTCAATCGATCCTCGCGGACGCTGGCTTGGTGGCCGTCCCACAGGACCAGGCGAGCGACACCGTCGAGGAGGGCGACGTGATCGGAACGGAGCCGCCCGCCGGCACAGATGTCGAGCCTGAGTCCGAGGTCCAAGTGCTCATCTCGACCGGCCCCGGCACCGTCGCCGTCCCGGAAGTGCGTTGCCAGTCGTTCCCATCCGCGCAGAACGAGCTCAGCAACGCCGGTCTGAATCCGGTGATCTCGGATGAGAGGGTGGAGATCAACCCGGCGTGTCCGCTGGGGAACAAGGTTGCCGCTCAGGAGCCCAGCGCGGGAACCGAAGCCGAACAAGGTGAGACGGTGACGCTGTTCGCAGGAGAAGAGTCGGTTCCAACCGGCCCGACCGGCGCAACCGGGGCGACCGGCGACTGACGTGAGCCTCTGGTTCGTCCACGAGGAGTTCACGCCCGACGAGCGGGCGCGCCTCGAACCGCACTTCACGAACCTCGACGGTCCGGTGTTCGCCCTGGTGAACCTCCCCGAGGTCGTAAAGGGCGCGCTGTTCGCTCGCTACTCGCGGACGACGAAATCGCTGCGCCGCTTGTTCCTCGACGAGTTCGCCGACGAGGTGGGGGACGCCTCGCCGCAGAGCGTCGTCGGAACCGCCCGCGCGGAGAAGCTCTATGACAACGTCTTCTTCGAGTACGGCGACGACTCGGTGGCACAGCTCGGCGGCGTCCACCTGGCGTGCGAACAGGCGTCGCAGCTGCTGGCCAAGGCGATCGAGTGGGGACGCCTGGCCGCGTACCTCGAGCAGTCGACGCGGTACATGCGGTACGACGACAGGCCTGGAGGGCGGTGGCGGCTCGCGATGCCGCCGGAGATCGACGGTTCGCCCGCCGGGGATGCGTACCTCGCATTCGCCGATCGGACGTTCGCCACGTACGGACAGCTGTTCCAGCCGCTGTACGACCTGTTCGTCGAGCGCTTCCCCAAGGAACCGAACGACTCGGACTTCCTTTACCGGTCGACGATCACGGCGAAGACGTGCGACACGCTTCGAGTGCTGCTGCCCGCCGGCACGCGGTCGAACCTCGGCGTGTACGCGACGGGCCAGAGCTACGAGCAGATGCTGCTGCGCATGCGAGCGCATCCGGTGGCAGAGGTGCGCGAGTACGCCGATCTGATGCTCGTCGAGCTTCGCAAGGTCATCCCCGCGTTCCTGAAGCGCGTCGACCTCCAGGACCGAGGCGTCGCGTGGTCCAACTACCTGCGCGATGCGCGCGAGTCGACCGCCGAGATCACCGCGAAATACACCGACGGCGTCGAACCCGGACCGCGCGACGTCGTCACGCTGACAGATTTCGATCCGCTCGGCGAGGAGAAGGTCGTCGCGGCGGCGCTCTACGCCTCGAGTGACCTGCCCGACGATCGGCTCCAGTCGCTCGCCCATACGATGAGCTTTGACGAGCGCGAGGCCGTCCTCACCGCCTACATCGGCGATCGAACCAACCGACGTCACAAGCCGGGGCGCGCGTTCGAGCGGACGGGATACCGGTTCGACGTGCTGTGCGACTACGGAGCCTTCCGGGATCTGCAGCGTCACCGGCTTCTGACGCTCGAGTGGCAGTCGCTTTCACCGACGCACGGCTACGAGATCCCGGAGATCATCACTGAGGCGGGCATGACAGACGACTGGGAGCGCGTCATGGATGACTCCGCCTCGACGTGGTCCACGATCGCGGAGCACGCCGGCGCGGACGTCGCGCAGTACGCGGTGTCGATGGCGTACCGGATCCGGTTCGTCATGCAGATGACCGCGCGTGAGGCGATGCACTTGATCGAGCTGCGCTCGTCGCCGCAGGGACATACGACGTACCGGAAGGTCGCCCAGCAGATGCACGACCTCATCGACAGAACCGCAGGCCACCGGGCGATCGCCGCGGCGATGAAGTACGTCGACTACAGCGACGTCGACCTCGAACGCCTCGAGGCGGAGCGCCGCACGGAAGCCAAGCGGAAGGCGGCGCAATCCTCGCGCTGAGGCGCGACCACTACGTGCGCTTCGGCGGCGGCCAGTCGCCGTCGCCGCGGAACTCCGCCCACGGGTCGTAATCCACTTCGAGCGCTTCCTGCGGCGGCCGCTGTTCTTCGGGGACGTGCTCGAGGTTCACGCGGATCCGCCACCAGGCCTTGAAACGACCGCGCATCGAGTCGACGAGCACGTCCGCGGGCTGAAGATGCTCCGCAGCCACGACGTGCCGTTCCTTCCATCGCTCGAGACCCGCAAGAGCTTCGTCTTTCGACTCGGCGCGGGCGATCTCGATCAGCGGCTTCGAGCTCTGTCGGCGCCCGGTTCCGGTTCCGCTCGACGTGGGCGGAGCTTTCCGCCTCCGTGACGGCTGCACGCGCGGGGGTTCGTCCTCTCCCTTCGGGAAGTGCGGCGGCCACGGCGCGTCGCCGAGTCCATCGCGCTCGTCCCGATCGGCCAGCTCGAGCAGCGCATCGAGCGTGTGCGATAGCTCGTCGATCTCGGCGCCCGGATCGCCGACGGTCCGGAGTCGTTCGGGGATCGTCGCCACCGTGTACGCGGCCGGATCGACGTTGGCAACCTCGTCCCACTCCAGCGGCGTCGAGATCCGGGCATCCGGCACAGGACGGATCGAGTAGGCGCTGGCGACGGTTCGGTCGCGCGCGTTCTGGTTGTAGTCGACGAAAACACCGTGACGTTCCTCCTTCCACCACGCGCTCGTCGCTTTCGGAGAGCGGCGCTCGACGGCGCGCGCGAGCGCCAGTGCGGCGCGCCGGACCTGTGTGAACGTCCATCGCGGCTCGATCCGAAGGTTCACGTGGATGCCGCGCTTGCCGCTCGTCTTGGGGAACGCCCGGTACCCGAGCTCGTCCAACACATCGCGCGTGACGAGGGCAACCTCGCGAACGTCCTCCCACGGAACGCCCGGGATCGGGTCGAGGTCCACTCGGAGCTCGTCGGGGTGGTCGACGTCGTCGCCTCGGACCGGCCACGGATTCACGTCGACGCAGCCGAGCGTCGCGTGCCAGGCGAGATGCGCTGCGTCCGCCATCACCGGCATCGTCGCCGTTCGCCCGCTGGGGAACGTGATGTGCGCGGTCTCCACCCATTCGGGCGCACCTTTGGGCAGGCGCTTCTGATAGAAGTCCTCGCCCTCGATCCCGTCGGGGTACCGGTGAAGAACAACCGGACGGTCGCGGCACCCGTGAAGCGCGACCGCCGCGACGTCGACGAAGAACCGAACGACGTCTAGCTTCGTCAACCCCGCCCGCGGGAAGTACGGCTTGCTCGGGTTGGTCACGCGGATCTCGCGACCGGCGACCTCGAGCACCTCGGCTTTGGCGGGGCTCATCGTGGCTAGCTTGCCGCATAAATGAGGCGCCGGGACGTGGATCGCGTCCCGGCGCCTCGCGCGCTTCGTGAACCTCACGCTGCCAGCGGCAGAACCCTCACGATCGGCTCGTCGCTTGGGAGCTGCACGGCGGCGAGCTCGGACCCGGAAGCGGCGTCGAGCACAGCCAGCCTGTCACCGACCGCTGCGTAGAGGTTCGAGCCATCGAAGGACCCACCGATCGACGACACCACGCCGCCGAGTCGCCACGTGGCGATGACCTCGAACGTGGACGCGTCCAGCGCGGTCACGACCGATCCATCGTCCTCGCCGGTCGCACTCATCGCGTCATCTCCCGCCACCGAGACGAACAACGTTCGTCCGTCAGGGCTGATCCACGCCGAGGTCCGACCGATCGACCCGATGTTCGGCAGCTCGAGCTCGGACGTATCGACCTTGAGCGACCCCGTGTTCATCGCGGCGACCAGTCCCCGACCGGCGTCGACGATGTACAGGTACGCCCCGTCGGGTGTCGTCGCCATCGCCTGCTCGTCGGCCGGTCGGTCCCACATGGCTCTGGGCAGCCCGACACAGTGCGCCCACCCGTCCTCGAGGCTCAGCACGTGGACGAACGAGACGTTCGCATCGCTCGCAACGGGCGCGTCGTGCGGCGCGTATCCAGGGCGCGAGCTCGTGTACAGGGTGTAGAGCTGGTCGGCGTCCGGAGCGAGGAGCTGCGACAGACGCGTGCCGGGCATCCGCTCGGCCGGGCCCTTGAACGGCCCGAAGACCGGCAGGAGCTTCTCGCGGACGAGGTCGAGCACCGTGACGCGATACGCCGTCGGCGTCTCGGCCGGCAGGTGCTGGATCAGGAACAGGCTGTGGTCGTCCGTCGAGAACGCCTCCGGCTCGAAGTTGCCCTCGAGATCGAGCGTGATCGTCTCGTTCACCCCGGTCGGATCGGCCACGACGATCGTGGTCCGGGCGCGGGGGAACGGAACCGACGCATCCCAGCTCTCGGGCAGCGGTTCGGTCAGGGCAACCGCTCGCCCACTCTCGGAGACGATGCGCGCCTCGAAGTCGCCTGGAACCGTGGTCGTCGATTCGAGCACACCGGTTGCCGCGTCGCGCTTCTTGATCGCGGTCTGGCGACCATCGAACGATGTGGACAGAACCCATCCGCCGCCGAGGCTCGACACGGACCCGGGGCCGTCGAACACGACCGAGCCGGTGGGCACTCGAACGACAAGCGGTCCGTCGGGCGTGCCGAGGAAGAGCGTCTCGGCGGTGAGGTCCCTCGCTGTCTTGGTTTCAGTCGGAGTGGTAGGGCCCGTGCACGCCGCTGTCAGCAGCGTGAGCACGGACGCCGTCACGAGCAGCCTGACGCGCATCCCAGCCTCCCGTTTGTCGTGAGGCACTGGTCTCAGTACGCCTCGACCAGAACTACTGCCGGAACGCCGAGAAGGTTCCAGGGAACCGACGCCCGATCCGCTCGGTCTGCCTCGATGAGAAAGCGGATAGCGAGGAGACTGCGATGCGCTTGAGGTTCGGACTCGTGGCGTTGGTGGCGATCGTTCTCATCCTGTCCGCGCAAACGGCCATGGCCGACGGCGGCGCGTACATCGAATTCCGCGGGCCGCGTCCAGGGTCGCACTTCCTTCCCGGCGACGACGCATCGGGAACGGCGTTCGTGGCGATCCCCAAGCGACACGAGGAACTCCTCAACCGTGGGCCGTTCTACGTCTATCTCGTCCCGGGCAACAAATGGATCCAGGAGGGGAAGGCCCTCCCCGAAGGGGTCATCAGGCTCGCCGCGGCGACAATCGAGCGCGACTCAGGAACGACCTTCGAGATCACCACGAGCTTCACGGTGCCCGACGTGCCGGGTGAGTACTACACAATCCAGTTCTGCAACGACCCGTGCACGATCTCTGGCTTCCGCGAGTCGCTCTCGGGACAGATTTCGATCGTGCAGACGCTTCGCGAAGCGAGCCTGCTGAACGAGCAGCAGCGCTTGTACGGCAAGAATTGGCACCTGCGGCGTCAGGTCCGCAAGGCGACCAAGGAGATCGAAGACCTCCAACTGATGATCGATTCGGCCGGGTCGGAGCGGAGCGATCTCATCCAACAGATCGACGACCTCGAGGCAGAGATCATCCGGGATCAACAGGCGCCGGCGGAGATCCGACGCCCGCTCGCCGAGGCGTGGGCACTCGTGGCGCTCGGGATCGCCGTCGTCGTCGCGCTGACCTCCATCGGGCTGGGGATCGTCTTCGCACGTCGGCGTGACGTACACACACCCTTCGTGGTTCCCGACACGATCGCCGAGCTCGACAGGGAGCGCGAGGACACACTCGCCCGAGCCTGACGCTGCTTCCGCACCGGGAAGCGGCTAGTCGAACGACGACATGCGCGCCATGGTGTTTCGGGTACCCTTTCGATCCCCATGGACCGGCAAGGGACGCTGCTCTTGGCCCTCGGCCTGTTGATCGTCGCCGCCGCGGTCGTCTCCGCGAGCGGCTGGATCCTGTTCGTCCGTGACCGTCGCGCGTCCCGCGCCATCACCCCGGAGCATCACGAGGCCATCGAGGGGCACTAGTGCTCGAGGTCCTCGACCTCCGGGATCGGAGGGAGCGGCTCGAGCCCCGGCGCCTCGAGATCGGTCCCGACGTATCCGCCACCGCTCGCGACGCGATCGAACGCGTCCGCCGTGAGGGTGACGCAGCGCTCTTCGATCTGACGCTTCGATTCGACGGTGCCGACTTACGCGAACGCGGCATCGTCGCGACGCCGGACGAGTTCGCCTCGGCATTCGACACCGTTCCGGTGGAGCTTCGCTCGGCGATCGATGCGCTCGTCGAGCGTTTGATCGATCTCCATACACGGCAACTGCCGATCGAATGGCGGGACGAACGCGACGGGGTCCGGTTCGGCGAACGCGTCACGCCGCTCGGAGCGGTGGGGTGCTACGTCCCGGGTGGTCGAGCTGTGTACCCCTCGTCGGTCGCGATGACCGTCGTGCCGGCGTTCGTCGCCGGCGTCAGGCAGATCGTCGTGTGCACGCCGCCGCGCTCGGACGGATCGATCCATCCGCTCGTCATGTACGCGACGAAACGAGCGGGCGCCACGACGGTCGTGAAGGCGGGAGGCGCGCAAGCGATCGCCGCGCTCACGTTCGGAACGAACAGCGTCCCTTCCGTCGACAAGATCGTCGGGCCGGGAAACGCGTTCGTCACCGAGGCCAAGCGCCAGGTTTCCGGCGTGGTCGGCATCGACGGACTGGCCGGCGCGACCGAGCTCGCGATCGTCGCCGGTTCCACGGCGGACGTGCGTTGGCTCGCTGCGGACCTCGTGGCGCAGGCCGAGCACGATCCGGACGCGATCGCCACGTTGGTCGTGCTCGATCCCGATCTCGTCGAGGCGGTCGAGAAAGCGCTCGAGGCGGAGGTGGCCAAGGCGGCGCGTCGAGACGTCGTCGAGGTCGCGCTGGCGAAGGCTCGCGCGGTGATCGTGAAGGACCTGGAGCAGGCGGTCGACGTCGTGAACGACCTCGCGCCGGAACACCTCCAGGTCGCAATCGACGACGCGGCCTCCTTCGTGTCGGCGGTTCGCACGGCGGGCGCGATCTTCGTCGGACCGTTCACGCCCGTGCCGTTCGGCGACTACGGCGTCGCGTCGAACCACGTGCTCCCGACGTCGGGCACCGCGAGGTTCGCGAACGGGCTGCGATCGTCCGACTTCGTGCGCGTGACGTCGGTCGTCGAGATGACCGACGACGCGGCTGCCCGACTTGCGCCCGAGGTCAGCGCCCTCGCGCGGAGCGAGGGTCTTATCGGCCACGCGCGAGCCGTCGAGATCCGCGCCGAGGACGGGGGCAGAACGTGACGACGGCATCGCCGCGACCCGGCCTTCGCGACGTCGAGCCGTACGAGGCGCCGCAGCTCCCCGTTCGAGCGCGGCTGAACACGAACGAGTGTCCGTACCCGCTGCCGAACGGATTCGCGGACGACGTGGCAAAGGCCGTTCGGGAGCTCGAGCTGAACCGCTACCCGGATCGCGACGCGGAGGCGCTTCGCGAGCGCCTGGCCGAGCTCCACGGGCACTCGCTCGAGGGCACCTGGGCGGCGAACGGTTCGAACGAGATCTTGCTGCAGCTGCTCCAGGCGTACGCAGGTCCCGGGCGGCGAGTGCTGGTGTTCGAACCGACCTACGCGGTTCACTCGCGGCTGGCCTGGATCGCGAACGGGGAGCGCGTAGCGCTCAGCCTCGAGGAGCCATGGGTGTTGTCGTCGCGCGACGTCGACGCGGCGCTTGCGGGTGAGGCGGACGTCGTCCTCCTGTGCTCGCCGAATAACCCGACGGGCAACGCGCAGCCGATCGAGATCGTCGAGAAGCTCGCCCGGCGGAGCTCCGCGCTCGTCGTCGTGGACGAGGCGTACGTGGAGTTCGGCGGCGAGAGCTCCGCGCCACTCCTGGACCGCTTTCCGAATATCGTCGTCGTGCGGACGTTCTCGAAGGCGTTCGCGCTCGCCGGCGCGAGGATCGGGTACTGCCTGGCGGCGCGCGCGGTGGTCGAGGACCTCCGTCGCGTGCGGCTTCCGTACCATCTGTCTGCGATCACGCAGGCGGCGGGCCTCGTGGCGCTCGATCATCGCGACGATGCTCTCGACATCCTCAACAGGATCCGCGAGCAGCGCGATCGCATCTCGAAGGAGCTGCCCACGCTCGGGGTCGAGGCCTTCCCCTCCGACGCCAACTTCGTGCTGTTCCGCCCGCCCAGGCCCGCTCGCGATGTGTTCGACGAACTCTTGATGCGCGGAGTGCTCGTGCGCGAGTTCACCGATCTCATCGACGGGTGCCTCCGCGTCTCGGCCGGCACGCCCGACGAGATCGACCTGTTCCTGTCGTCGCTCGACGAGGTGTTGCGATGACCGAACGCCGGGCGTCGGTTGAGAGCAGCACGAAGGAGACCAACGTGCGCATCGAGCTCATGCTCGACGGTTCGGGGACGGCGACTGCC
Source organism: Actinomycetota bacterium (assembly GCA_035640355.1). Classification (NCBI taxonomy): domain Bacteria; kingdom Bacillati; phylum Actinomycetota; species Actinomycetota bacterium. The sequence goes on along the minus strand of DASQWI010000004.1, from coordinate 14,449 downwards.
GACACGGGCCTGCCGTTCTTCGACCACATGCTCCAGCAGCTTGGGACCCACGGAGGGTTCGATCTCACCGTCGAGGCGAAGGGAGATCTCGACGTCGACGGCCATCACACGGTCGAGGACGTCGGGCTCGTGCTCGGTCGGGCGCTACGCGAGGCTCTCGGCGACAAACGCGGGATCCGCCGATTCGCGTCGATCACCGTTCCGCTCGACGAGGCGGCGGTCGAGGTGGCGTTGGACCTTTCGGGCCGGCCGTTCGTCGTGTACGAGGTCGACGTTCCGGCGGAGACCATCGGCACGTTCGACTCAGGACTGACCGAGGACTTCGTGCGAGCGTTCGCCACGGCGGCCGAGATGACCGTGCACGTTCGGCTGGTCAGCGGCCGTTCGCCTCATCACGTCGTGGAGGCCGAGTTCAAGGCGCTCGCCACGTGCCTCCGGTGGGCGGTCGCCGTCGGCGACGGCGACGTTCCGAGCACGAAGGGAACGCTCTCCTGAGGACGATCGCCGTCCTCGACTACGGGATGGGCAATCTTCGTTCGGTCGCGCGCGCCGTGGAGCATGTCGGAGGGACCGTCCACGTCACGGAGGACGGCGCGCGAGCCCTGAACGCCGACGGTCTGGTCGTTCCTGGAGTTGGACACTTCGGTGCGTGCATACGGAACCTTCGGGAACGCGGCCTCGACGCGGTGGTGAAGGAGTTCGCGACGAGCGGCCGGCCGACGTTCGGCGTGTGCGTGGGCATGCAGGTCCTGTTCGATGGAAGCGAGGAGGCGCCCGGCGTTCCCGGGATGGGACTGTTCGAGGGCGTCTCGAAGCGTCTCCCGGCCATCGTGAAGGTGCCGCACATGGGATGGAACCGGGTGGTCTGGAGCGAGGAGCATCCGTACGTCCGGGACGTCCCCGAAACGTGGTTCTACTTCGTCCACTCGTTCGCGCCTCCGAGCGGCCCCGGCATTGTCGGCTCGACGCGATACGGTGCGCCGTTCGCCGCCGCCGTCGCGAAGGACAACGTGTTCGCCACGCAGTTCCACCCCGAGAAGTCCGGTCGGTGGGGCTTGAGGCTGTACGAGGAGTTCGTCCGCAACGTCGAGGCGAGCTCAGAACAGAGGGCACGATGATCGTCATCCCCGCCATCGACCTCCGCGGCGGGCGATGCGTTCGCCTGTTCCGCGGCGACGTCGACGCCGAGACGGCCTACGACGACCACCCCGTCGAGATCGCAAGACGCTTCGAGATGGACGGCGCACGTCGGCTCCACGTGGTCGATCTGGATGCGGCGAGGGATGAAGGATCCAACCGGGAGGTCATCAAGGAGATCTGCCGGAACGTCGCGATCCCCGTGCAGCTCGGTGGGGGCATCCGAACGCTCGACGCGATCGACGTGGCCCTCGTGGATGGCGCGGCCCGGGCGATCCTTGGAACCGCCGCCGCGCTGGACCCTGATTTCGTCGCCGGCTCCGTCCGTCGGTTCGGCGATCGCGTGGTCGTCGCCCTCGACGTGCGTGACGGCCGCGTGATGACGCACGGCTGGCGCGAGGACGGACCCTCGCTCGACGACGCGCTGAAGGCGCTCGACGAAGCGAACGCGCCGCGCATGCTCGTCACGTCGATCGTTCGCGACGGAACGATGGACGGACCCGACCTCGACCTGTACCGGCGGACGCTCGAGCTCACCGACAGGCCGGTGATCGCGAGCGGAGGCGTTCGGGTCGCCGACGACGTCTGGGCGCTGCGCCAGATCGGCGTGGAAGCCGTCGTGATCGGCAAGGCGATGTACGCGGGGACGCTGAAAATGCACGAGGTCGTTCGGGGATGACCGTGTCGACGACGCTGGCCAAGCGCCTCGTGCCGTGCCTCGACGTCGACGCCGGCCGCGTCGTGAAGGGCACGCGCTTCGTCGATCTTCGCGACGCCGGTGATCCCGTCGAGCTGGCGGCGCGCTACGACGCCGAGGGCGCCGACGAGCTGGTGTTCCTCGACATCACCGCCACCGTCGAGGGACGTCAGGCGACACTCGACGTGATCGGTCGCACGGCGGAGAAAGTGTTCATCCCGCTCACGGTCGGCGGCGGCGTTCGGAACGAAGAGGACGTGTGGACGTTGCTCCGCACCGGCGCGGACAAGGTGGCGGTCAACAGCGCGGCGGTCCGCGATCCGTCGTTGCTCGCCCGGTGCGCCGAGCGGTTCGGCACGCAGTGCATGGTCATCGCGATCGACGCGAAGCGCCGGAACGGCGGGTGGGAGGTCTACGTCGACGCCGGCCGAACGGCGACAGGCCGCGACGCGGTCCAGTGGGCGGCCGAGGCAACCGAACGCCACGGGGCGGGCGAGGTTCTCCTCACCTCCATGGACCGAGACGGAACCGGGCAGGGATACGACCTCGGTCTTCTCCGCGCGGTGGGCGATGCCGTGAATGTCCCCCTTGTCGCGAGCGGCGGCGCGGGACGGGTCGAGCACTTCGCGGAGGCGCTGACCGACGGCGGCGCCGACGCCGTTCTTGCCGCGTCGAGGTTCCACTTCGAGGAGCTCACGATCGGCGACGTGAAGCGTTATCTCGAGGAGCGTCAGATCCCGGTGAGGACGTCGTGATGGAGACGGTCGCCCTCGACGAGCTCACATTCGACGAGCGCGGGCTGATCCCCGCTGTGATCCAAGACGCGGAGAACGGCGACGTGCTGATGGTCGGGTGGATGAACCGTGCGTCGCTCGACCGGACGCTCGATGAGAAGCGCACGGTTTTCTGGAGCCGGTCGAGACAGGAGCTGTGGCGAAAGGGAGAAACGAGCGGTCACGTCCAGCACGTCGAGGAGATCCGCGTCGACTGCGACGGCGACGTCCTGCTCGTGCGCGTTCACCAGGTCGGCGCGGCCTGCCACACGGGCCAGCGGTCCTGCTTCTTCCGGGGGCTGTAGTGCTGCGCCTCGTCCTGCCGAAGGGCTCACTCGAGCAGCAGACGCTTCGGTTGTTCGAGGAGGCCGATCTTCGCGTTCGGCGCGGATCGGACCGCGACTACCACGGCACGATCGACGACGAGAGGATCGATCGTGTCTCGCTTCTCCGGCCCCAAGAGATTCCTCTCTATGTCCAGGACGGATTGTTCGACCTCGGTATCACCGGTCAGGACTGGATCGCCGAGACGGACGCGGATGTCGAGGTGCTGACGTCCCTCACGTACGCCAAGAGCGGACCTGGCCACGGCACGAGCGTCGTCCTCGCGGTTCCCGCGGATCACCCGGCGAACAGCGCGAAGGAGATGCCGGCGGGCTCCCGGATCTCGACGGAGTTCGTGAACCTGACGAAGCGGTACTTCGACGACCTCGGAATCGACGTTCGCGTGGTCTGGTCGTTCGGCGCGACCGAGGCGAAGGTGCCCGAGATCGTCGACGCGATCGTCGACGTCACGGAGACCGGCAGCACCCTCCGGGCGCACGGGATGAAGGTCATCGAGACGCTGATGACCTCGGAGCCCGTCCTCGTAGCGAACCGTGACGCTGCTGCCGACGCGCCGAAGCGCAGAGCGATGGACGACGTGATCACGTTGCTCCTCGGGGCGATCCGTGCGGAAGGGCGCGTGCTCATCAAGATGAACGTGGGAGATGCCGACCTCGCCGCCGTGATCGACGCCGTTCCGGCGATGAAGTCGCCCACGGTGTCGCGCCTGCAGGAAGGTGGCTACGCGGTCGAGACGGTCGTGGACAAGGATCAGGTGAACCGGCTGATCCCACTCCTCAAGGAACGTGGCGCGACCGACATCCTCGAGATCCCCATCTCGAAGATCGTCCCCTGACCCAAGGCTGTTTGACACGGCCCTGCCGAGTGGGGCAGACTCGCCTCGATGAAGCTTGAGCGGCCATTCAATTTCGCCGCGTTCTTCCGGGTAGCCCTCTCCTAGGGCACCGCCCGGGCCGGCCGAACGGCCTGCTTATGTGCCCACTTCGATCCGCGCCAAGCGCAAGGATCGTTCGACTCGCCGTTCAACGAACGCTTTTCGAAGGAGGCGGGCATGATCGACATCACGCACCAGGAACGTGCTCGTCGTGAAGGGGACAACCTCACGACTCACTGGCGATCGAGCTCTCGGTGGAAGGGCGTCGAACGCCCATACACGGCAGAGGACGTGATCGCCCTCAGGGGCTCCGTCAGCGTCGAGCACTCGCTCGCCCGTCTCGGTGCCGAGCGGCTGTGGTCACTCATGAGGAGCCGCGAGTCCGTGGCCACGCTCGGCGCGCTCACGGGAGGACAGGCCGTCGAGATGGTCAAGGCGGGACTCGACGCGATCTACGTCTCGGGGTGGCAGGTGGCCGCCGACGCGAATGCTGCCGGACACACGTACCCGGATCAGTCGCTCTATCCGGCGAACAGCGTTCCCGCCCTCGTCAGGCGGATCAACAATGCGTTGCTACGCGCCGACCAGATCGCGTGGTCCGAGGGCCACCGGGGGACGTACTGGCTCGCGCCGATCGTCGCGGACGCCGAGGCTGGGTTCGGTGGGCCGCTGAACGCGTTCGAGCTGATGAAGGCGATGATCGAGGCCGGCGCGGCGGGCGTGCATTTCGAGGACCAGCTGGCGAGCGAGAAGAAGTGCGGACACATGGGCGGCAAGGTTCTCGTTCCGACGCGTCACTTCGAGCGGACGGTCGCCGCGGCGCGTCTCGCGTCCGATGTCCTCGGCGTTCCGACTGTCCTCGTCGCCCGCACGGACGCGCTCTCCGGTGCGCTCCTTCAGAACGACGTCGACGAACGAGACCGCGCGTTCCTCACGGGCGAGCGAACCTCGGAGGGGTTCTACCGCGTACGGAACGGCATCGATGCGGCGATCGCGCGCGGGCTGGCGTACGCGCGGCTCGCCGACGTGCTGTGGTGCGAGACGTCCACGCCCGACCTCGACGAGGCGCGCGCGTTCGCGGAGGCGATCCACGCGGAGTTCCCCGGCAAGCTCCTCGCGTACAACTGCTCGCCGAGCTTCAACTGGCGCAAGCACCTGGACGAGGACGAGATCGCGATGTTCCAGCGCGAGCTCGCGGCGATGGGGTACCGGTTCCTCTTCGTGACGCTCGCCGGGTTCCACGCCTTGAACGCGTCGGCGTTCGAGCTCGCGAACGGCTACGCCAGCGAGGGCATGCCCGCGTACGTCCGGCTGCAGCGGCGCGAGTTCGAGCTGGAGGCGCTCGGCTACACCGCCACACGCCACCAGACCGAGGTGGGGACGGGGTACTTCGACCGGATCGCCACGATCGTCTCCGGCGGCGACGCATCCACGCTGGGGCTCAGTGGGTCCACGGAGGAAGCGCAGTTCGAGACGGCGGAGTCACCCGCGCGGCGAGCCGCGACGGCCTAGGCTCGGATCGGCGGCTCGACGTCCGGCGGAGGGCCGGGCGGAGGTTCGGGACTCGGCTGCGGCGGCTGGGGCTCGGGAGAAGGTTCGGGCTGCGGGAACGGCTGCGGCGGTGTCGGTGAGGGCGCCGGCGGACTCGGCTGTGGCGGCGGTGCGGGTCCCGGTTCCGGAGCCGGAGACGGCTGTGGCTCCGGTCGTGGTGGCGGCTGAGGCTGCGGCGCGGGATCCGGCTGCGGCATCGGTTCCGGCTGCGGCAACGGCTCGGGCTGTGGGCTCGGTGGCGGAACCTCGGACCTGATCACGGCTCCACCCCTGTGGTTCCCGGGTCGACGACGTCGTCGGACGTTCGGCGTTCGACGTTGGGATCGTCTCGGGCGGCGTCGACGAGACGGCCGACCTCGACCTCGTGACCACACGTGAACGTCACGACCTCACCGCTCTCCGGTGCCTGCTTCGGCGGATCGACGGGCGGATGATGCTCGTCATACGCGATGTCGGCCAGCACACCGTTTCCGCAGATCGGACAGCGCAACCCTGCCTGGCGCATCGCTTCCACGATGCCGAAAGGTACCCGTGCGGGGAGGACGGAAACCAACCGTTAGCATCCGCGAATGCTGCACGGAGCGATCGCGGCCGCGGTGACGCCGTTACGCGAGGGCGGGTCAGCGGTCGACGACGGGGCGTTCGCCTCGTTCGTGCGGTTCCTCGCCGACGGCGGCGTCGACGGCGTGCTCGCGTGCGGGACGACCGGCGAGGGAATCCTGTTGTCCGTCGATGAGCGCAAGCGCACGGCGGAGCGCTTCGTCTCCGCACGCCCCGACGGCTTCCTCGTCGCGGTCCACGCCGGTGCCCAGACGACGGATCACACCGTCGCGCTGTCCACGCACGCGAAGGAGATCGGGGCGGACGCCGTCGCGGTCATCGCTCCGCCGTACTTCCCGCTCGACGATGAGTCCTTGTTCGAACATCTCCACGCCGCTGCCGATGCGTGCGCCCCGCTGCCGTTCTACCCCTACGAGTTCGAGGCGCGCTCCGGATATCGGATCTCGGTCCCCGTGATCGAGCGCCTCAGCGACACGACCACGAATCTCGCCGGGCTCAAAGTGTCGGATCGGCCGTTCGACAACGTTCGTACGTATCTGATCGACGGGCTCGATCTGTTCGTGGGGTCCGAACCGCTCGTCCTCGAAGGGCTGGGAGAGGGCGCCGCCGGTGCCGTCAGCGGACTGGCCACGGCGTTCCCCGAGATCGTCTCGGCGCTGGTGCACGAACGGAGCGCCGAGGCGGGCAAGCATGTGACGACGCTCCGCGAGTTACTCGCGCCGCCGATGCCGTTCATCTCTGCGATGAAGGAGGTCCTCGGCGCTCGTGGAGTGCCGGTTCGGCCGGACGTCCGCGCGCCACTTCGCCAACTCACGCCGGTCGAACGCGAGGGCGCCCTCGCCGCCGCACGGCGCGTGGGCGCCCTCGCTTGAGCGAGCCTCAGTCCTTTGCTCGACGCGCCTCAGAGATCCCTCGGAGCGCGATCAACGCACCGACGACGTAGATCCCCGTTGCGAGGTAGATCAGCCCGAGGTGCCCGAGCGTGTCGAACGAGTTCGGGTAGTGCGCGGGGAGCGCCACGGCCAAGCCGACGACGGGCGCCAGCACTGCGCCTACCCACGCCCACACGTCTCCTCGCCTGACGTACCGCAGCAGGAACAGCACTGCCACGCCCGTCGCGGCGATGAACCCGGACACCGCGATGTGCAGATGCCCGATGTAGTGGAACAGCGCCGGGCTAAAGGCGGCGATCTCGTCCTTGCCCACATCCACCTCGTTCGGGCCGATGCCGAGCTCCAGGAACGAGTCGGTGAAGTTCCTGACAAGGAACAACACTGCGTACCCGATGAACCCGACCGCCGCCGCGCCCATGATCCACGTGCCGACCCGCATGTACTGCTCCACGCCACGTTCGCTCGAGCGCCGAGCCGCGATGGTGGCCACCGTTGCATCCCCCCTTTCGGGATGAGAGGTCCCTTTCGCCCACAACGACGCATGCGCTAGCCGACACATTGCGTTTTCGGACCGATGCAATAAGTTCCGCTCGGCCGGCGTCCCTTCCTTCGAGAGGCGATGTGAGGACGTGGCCCGTGGGCTGGAGTACCTGGTGGGTGACATCCGGAACGTCGCGGCGTCGAAGGAGGCGTTTGAGCGACTGGCCCGCGCGCAGCTGCCCCGGCTGTATTCGCTTGCGCGGCGTCTCAACGATCGCGGGGCGGAGGACCTCGTCCAGGAGTGCCTGCTTCACGCGTTCCGCTCGTACAAGACGCTCGACGACGCGGACGCGGGCGGCGCCTGGCTCCAAACCATCCTCGTCAACGTTTTCCGCGACCGCCTGCGGAAGGAAGCGAGATCGGTGAGCGAGATCGCGGTCGACGACGTTGAGGACTTCTCGCTGTACCGCACCGTTGCCGAGGAGGACCCGTTCCCCTACTCGGACACGCTCCACCTCGACTTCCTCCGCTCGTTCGGTCCGGAGGACGTCCGGGCGGTGCTCCACCGACTCCCCGAGATCTACCGCGTGCCCCTCGTGCTCCGATACATCCAGGGGTACGCAACGAAGGAGATCGCGCGTCTGCTCGCCGCGCCGATCGGGACCGTGCTCGCCCGCCTTCACCGAGGAAGGAAGCTCTTCGAGCGCGAGATGTGGGCCTACGCGTCCGAGACGGATCTGCTCAGCACGGAGAGCGGGTCGTGACCAGCACCGACAGGATGATCTCGTGCTCTGAGGCGGTTCGGAGGTTGTGGGACTTCCTCGACCGGTCCCTGTCCGCGGACGACGCGGCGGCCGTCGAGAACCATCTGGCGTTTTGTCGCCGATGCTGTGGGGAGCTCGAGTTCGCGAACGAGCTTCGCGCATTCCTCCGCTCCCACGAAGTGGAGGAGATCCCCGTGGACGTCAAGATCCGGCTCGAGGCATTCCTGGAGGAGCTCTGACGGAGGAGCGATGAGCACCGAGGACCTGCTGTTCCAAGACGAGATCAAGAACGTCGTTCGCTCCGTCTATCAGGAGATCCCCACGGGCGGCGGCGAGGACGTCGCGACGAAGCTGTACGCAGCCGAGGAGCTCGACGAGGTGCCGGCCGGCGCGGTGACGTGGGCGCTCGGCGTTGGCAACCCGGTTCGTCACGCCGGTCTGACCTCTGGAGAGACCGTCGTCGACCTGGGATCCGGCGGGGGCATCGACTCGATCCTCGCGGCGAGGCGCGTCGGACCGACGGGCAGGGTCATCGGCGTCGACTTGCTCGACGAGATGGTGGAGCGCGCTTCGGACAACGCTCGGTCAGCAGGTGTCGCCGACTGGACGGAGTTCGTCCGCGGGGAGATGGAGGACCTCCCGCTTCCGGATACCTCCGTGGACGTCGTCATCTCGAACGGCGTGATCAACTTGTCGCCGCGGAAGAGTCGCGTCTTCGCCGAGATCTTCCGCGTTCTGCGGCCCGGTGGCCGGATGTGCGTTTCAGACCTCACCGTCGAGGACGATCTTCCGCCCGAGATCATGACGAGCGACGCCGCATGGGCTGGGTGAGTGTCGGGTGCCCTGGCGGAGCGTGCCTTCGCCACGAAGCTTCGAAAGGTCGGATTCGCCGACGTCTGGATCGGCGAGAAGGTGCCGTACGGCATCGATCAGGCGGCGCTCTACCCGCTGTTCACCACTGAGCTCGTCCAGCTGATGCGCCGGCTCATCCCGCAGCAACGACAGGATCGCGTGGCCATCAGCGTGATCGTCAAGGCGCAAAAGCCGTAGACGCACGGCGGCCTTTGACACCGCATGCCCTAGTCGCCGAAGACGAGGGCGCTGATCTCGCTCAGGTGAGCGATGGTCGGCCCGGTCCATTCTTCCGCTTCGGGGCGGAGCGCCTCCATCTCGGCCTCCGCGGGGTCGCTGATCAGCACGGCGTACATGCCGACCGACGACGCGCCGGTGAGCTCGGCGTAGGCGCCGTCGCCGACGTACAGGCACGCGTTCGATGCGACGTGCAACCGTTCGGTTGCCGCGAGGTAGATCTCCGGCTCGGGCTTGCGCAGTCCGACCTCGCACGAGAAGACCTCGACGTCGATCAACCCGGCGAGCGCCGACGCCCGCCACAGCGTCGGAGTATCCGGCGCGCACATGCTGATCATTGCGGTCGGTATGTCCCCTTCCTGGAGCTCGCGAAGGATCTCCTCGGCGCCCGGCCTTGGCACGAACCACTTGCGGTACAGCTCCGCTCGCGCCTCGAGCGCCTCGGCGACTTGCGCGTCCGTCGGCCACGCGCCCGCGCGCGCCGCCACGGTTCGGAGGTTTTCGTCGATGGCCCCCGCCGCGCCGGTCTGGCGATCGATGGCGGTCGCGTGCCACGCGCCGGCGAACGCCTCGGGTTCGGCCTCCAGAACGGCCGCTGTGGTCTCCAGCCACTCGTCCCAGTCCACGCGGGGGAACTCGTACACCAGCGTTCCGAACAGGTCGAAGACAACCGCGGCGAACCCGCTCACTCCCGCTTCCATTCCCGGTCGAGCAGCCCGTACACGACGAGGTCGTGGTAGCCGAGCGACGTGCGGCCGGCCTCCCGCATGACGCCCTCTTCGGTGAACCCGAGCCGTTCGGGGATGGCACGGCTCCGAGCGTTGTTCGGTGCCGCTCTGATCGTCACTCGATGAAGACCGAGCTCGCCGAACGCGCGGTCGATCAGCGCCCTGCACGCGCGCGTGACGAGCCCGCGCCCCTCGTGGGTCGACGAGATCCAGTAGCCGATCTCCGTGTCCCCGTGCAGCTCCACCGGCCGCATTCCGATCCCGCCGACGTACGCGCCGTCGACGAAGATCCCGAGCGCGTCCAACCCATCCGTCGCGATGTTCGCCTCGATGAACGAGCGCGTGGTCTCGACCGAGGCACCTTCGGCCCACGGCATCCACGGCTGGAGGCGTTCGCGCTCGCTCCCCACGATCGCGTAGATCTCCTCGGCGTCGGCGGGTTCGAGCTTCCTGACCTCGACGCCGTCACCGAGGTCGAGGAACGGCGTGCTCACCTCACCCGCGCGCGCTCGTCGCGGACGCCCTCCGACGCTCCTCCTCCGACAGCACGCGACGGAGGACCTTGCCGATCATCGTCTCGGGGAGCGACTCGCGAATCTCGAGCTGCTTCGGAACGCGGTAGGCCGTGAGTCCGTTCCCGGGATCGCGTGCCCAGTCGAGGATCTCCTGGGGCGTCGCGTGCTCGCCCTCCCTCAGCACCACGAACGCCTTCACGGCCTCGCCCGTGCGTTCGTCGGGAACGCCGATGACAGCGGCCTTGACGATCTTCGGATGACGGTAGAGCGCGTCCTCCACCTCGTTGGGATACACGTTGAACCCGGAGACGATGATCATCTCCTTCAGCCGGTCGACGATGCGGAAGTACCCGTCCTCGTCCATCGTCGCGACGTCGCCCGTGTGCAGCCATCCGTTCCGGATGGAGAGCGCCGTCTCTTCGGGGCGGTTCCAGTATCCGAGCATCACTTGCGGACCCTTCACACACAGCTCACCGCGTTCGCCCGCGGCGAGCTCTCGGTCCGGGTCATCGAGGTCCACGATCCGGCAGTCCGTGTCGGGCATCGGAAGCCCGATCGAGCCGACCTTACGAACGCCCTTCAGGGGGTTCGCGTGCGTTACCGGCGAAGCCTCGGTGAGCCCATAGCCCTCGACGAGGACCGCGCCATGCGTGATCTGGGCGAACTTCTCGGCGACGGCCGCGGGGAGCGGGGCGGCCCCCGAGATCGACGCCGTCACCGAACGAAGGTCGAGCTTCGTCGCGAGTGGGGAATCGTTCAGCGCGGCGAAGAACCGTGGGACGCCCGGCACGAACGTCGGCTTCTCCTTGTCGATCTCCTCCATCACCAGGTGAAGGTCGCGGGGGTTCGGGATGGGGATGAGCTTGCCCGCACGGAGGATGGCCACGTTCATCACGAGCATGCCGAACGAGTGGAAGAACGGGAGCGAGCCGAGCAGCGCTTCGTTCCCTTCGCCGATGCTCAGGTACGAGGCGCCCTGCATCGCGTTCGCCACGAGGTTCCGGTGCGAGAGCATCGCGCCCTTGCTGACGCCGGTCGTTCCCCCGGTGTAGATGAACCCCGCCGGTTCGGTCTCCGGATCGACCTGCGCGGCGAGCGGAACCGGGCCGGCCGCGTTCATCCATGCCTCCCACCACAGCACACGCGCGCCCTTCGGCACCGGAGGCCACGGCTTGCCCTGAGAGCGCTGCGTCTTGCGGAACTTCACGAGCGGCGCGAGCTGTCGCTTGGGAAACGACATGTAGTCGTTCAGGCGCGCGACCACGACGGGCTCGAGGCCGACCGTCTTGAACACGTCGGCGAAGTCGTGATGGAGGAGATCGAGCACGATGGCCACCTTGGCGCCGGAGTCGCGGAGTTGGAACTCCATCTCCCGCTTCGTGTACAGGGGGTTGTTGCCGACCACGATCGCGCCGAGGCGCATCGTCGCGTAGTACGCGATCAGGTACTGCGGGCAGTTCGGCATCACCAGCGCCACGCGGTCGCCCCGGCCGACGCCGAGAACGGCGAGCGCGGCCGAACAGCGCTCGGTCTCGGCGAACAGCTCCGAGAACGTCAGCTTGCGGCCGAACCAGGCAATGGCCGTCGCGCGCGGGTACTTCCTCGCCGACGCCTCGAGCATGCCGAACACCGAGATGCGTGGGTACGGCTCGAGGGTCCGCGGGGCATCCGGCGGGTAGCTCCTGAACCACGGACGGTGACTGGCCATGGCGGGCATCATTCCATCTGCATGGACGAGGTGCGCGCCGCCGCAGAGGCGGCCCTGCCGCAGGTCGACGGGACGATCCGTCTCTCGGGCCTGCAGGATCCGGTCGAGGTTCAGCGCGACTCCTGGGGCGTCCCGTCGATCTTCGCCGCGTCGCTCGACGACCTTTGGTTCGCGCAAGGGTTCGTCACGGCCTCGGACCGGCTGTTCCAGATCGACGCGGCGCTACGCGCCGCCAACGGGCGGCTGTCGGAGGTCTTCGGCGACCTGACGGTTCCGCAGGATCGGTTCGCCCGCGTCCTGGGGTTCAACCGGCTCGGTGTGCAAGAGGCCGAACGGTGGACCGAGCGGTCGAGGTCGATGGTGACGCGGTTCGTCGAAGGCGCCAGGGCGTTCGTGGCATCCTCGCCGGCGCCGCCGGTCGAGCACGCTCTGCTGGCGTTCGCGCCGGAGCTGCCGACGGACCTCGGGTCGTGGGCGGCGGGCCTTGCGTTCGTCGCGTGGGGACTCTCAGGGAACTGGGACCGCGAACTGCTCCGCGTCCATCTCGCGGAGCGCTTCGGCCGGGACGCCGTCGGAGCGCTGCTGCCGCCCTCGCCGTCGGATCCGCCGAACGTGCTCGCCGGCGGTCTGGCCGGCCGGTTGCTCGATGCGCTGCCGCACGTCGGTGGCCAGGGCTCGAACGCGTGGGTGGTCAGGGGATCTCGGACGGAAAGCGGTAAGCCGCTGCTGGCGAACGATCCTCACCTGCTCGTCCAGCAACCTGCCGCGTGGTTCGAGCTCGAGCTCCATGCGCCCGGCTACGACGCGCGTGGCGTGGCGTTCCCGTTCGCGCCAGGGATCGTGATCGGGGCGACACCGCACCACGCGTGGGGCATCACGAACGTGAGCGGGGATGTTCAAGACCTGTCCGAGGAGCGGCTGAACGAGGATCGTTCGGCGGCCGAGTTCGATGGCGCGTGGGAACCCGTCGTCGTGCATCGCGAGGAGATCGCCGTTCGGGGCGGCGACCCGGTGATCGTCGACGTTCGCGAGACACGGCACGGTCCGCTCCTCGAGGTCGAGACGGTCGGCGTGTCGAACATCGAGTACGTGCCGCTCGATCGTGCGTACGCGTTGCGATGGACGGCGACCGAAGGGCTGTTGGAGCCATCGGCCCTCGTCGACGGCGCGAACGCTGAAAGCTTCGAGGAGTTCCGCAAATCGTTGCGCGGGCTGTCGTGTCCGGGACAGAACGTCGTGTACGCCGACGTGAACGGGACGATCGGATATCAGCTCACGGGCCTGTATCCAATACGGCGGAACGGCGACGGCACCGTACCCGTGCCGGGATGGACGTCGGAGCACGAGTGGGATGGGTTCGTTCCGTACGAGGAGCTGCCGTGGTCGAAGAACCCCGAGCGCGGCTACCTCGTTACGGCGAACAACCGTCCGCACGACGACGCGTATCCGCATCTGATCGGGCACGACTTCCACACCTCGCATCGCGCTCGCCGGATCGTGGAGGTGATCGAGGCGACCGAGAAGACGAGCGTCGACGACGCCGCGGACCTCCAGGTCGATACCGAGTCGATCGCGGCACGCGAGCTCGTTCCACGCCTGACGGCGTTCGAGCCGTCCAGCGACGACGATCGGTGGGCGCTCGAGCTGCTGCGCGCGTGGAAGGGCGATCAGCGGGCGGACTCCGTCGCAGCGGCGGTGTTCAACGCTTGGGTGTCGCGGATCGCCTGGATCGTCCTCGATGCGGAAACGAACCGAGCGGCGCACGACCGGTACTTCGCACGGCGCGAGGCGTTCGTCTGTCGTGCGCTCCTCCAACTCCTCGAGGACGACGTCCCGGCATGGATCGCCGGTGGTTACTCGAGCTGGGCGGAGCTCCTACGCGTTGCGCTCCGCGAGGCGCTCGCGGTTCTGGAAGCCGACCTCGGTGTGGACAGAGCGGCGTGGAGATGGGGAGCCGTTCATCGCGTTCGGTTCGCCCATCCGCTCGCCCGGATGCCGGGTCTTGGGGCGCTGTTCGTCGCCGCGGAGCGGGAACTCGGCGGCGACGAACAGACCGTCCTTCAGGCGAGTTTCGACGCACGGCTGGGGTTCGACGTCGTCGTCGCGCCGTCGTGGCGACTGGTCGTGGACCTCTCGGACGTCGAACACCCACGGTCCGTGCTGCCGACGGGTCAGTCCGGGAATCCGGCGTCATCGCAGTGGAACGATCAGGCTTCGCTGTGGGTCTCCGGCGAGCTCAGGCCCGCGCGCGCCTCTCGCGACGCCGGCGGGGTGACGACCCTCCGGCTCGAGCCCGACGGGTAACATCGCCGATCATGCCTAAGTCTCGCCAAC